>NZ_JAJLOZ010000032.1:0-46907 GCF_025548615.1 Arthrobacter sp. A2-55
TGCCCACCTGGTGGCCTCCGAAGTCCACGAACTGCGGCTGGTGGCTGAACGCATCCTGCACCTGCAGCACCTGGCCGGGCACAGCCTCAGCGAGATCGCCGTGATTGTCCGCACCGGCTCGGCGCTCGCGGAACTGCAGCGCTACCTCAGCGGGCTGGGCATTCCCGTCAAGGTGCCGGTGGCCGAAAACCCCGTCCGCGACGAGCCCGCCGTGCGTCCCCTGCTGGAGGCCTTCCGCGTGGCGCTGGACCCCTCCGTGCTGGATGCGGAACTGGCCGTGTCGCTGCTGACCTCGCGCCTGGGCCGTTCCACGGCGCTGCACCTGCGCCGCCTGCGCCAGTCGCTGCGCCAACAGGAGCTGCATTCCGGCGGCGGCCGGGCCAGCGACGAACTCCTCGTCGAGGCCCTCGGCAACGCAGAAAAACTGGCCCCGCTGGGCTGGGAGGCCCAGAACGCGGGCCGGATCGCCGCCATGCTCGCAGCGGGCCGGAATGCGGTGGCGGAGCCCGGCGCGAATCCTGAAACCGTGCTGTGGGCGCTCTGGGATGCCTCGGACTGTTCGGGGACGTGGGAATCGCAGGCGCTGCGCGGGGGGCCCACGGGCATCCGGGCGGACCGGGACCTGGACGCCGTCATGGCCCTGTTCCAGACGGCGGAGCGCTACGTGGACCAGCTGCCAGGCTCCAGCCCGCAGCAGTTCCTGGACTACCTCCTCAACCAGGAACTGCCCATGGACACGCTGGCTGCCCGCGCCCAGCGGAGCGACGCCGTGGAAATCCTGACCCCTGCCAGTGCCGCCGGCCGCGAATGGCCGGTGGTGATTGTGGCCGGGCTCCAGGAAGGCGTGTGGCCGAACACCCGGCTGCGCGGGGAAATGCTGGGCAGCCAGTTCCTCGTGGACGTGCTGGAGCGCGGCCCCGCCGTGGCCGCGCAGGTCGACCCTGCCGCGCGGCTGCGAGAAATCCGCTATGACGAGCTGCGCAGCTTCGCCGCCGCCATCTCCCGTGCCGGGCGCCAGCTGATCCTCACCGCGGCCTCGGGGCACGACCTCCAGCCGTCGCAGTTCCTGGACCTTGCGGCCCCGTACCTGCCCGTGACGGACTCCGGCGGCGAATCCCAGTACCCGGTCCGCCCCGTGGAACAGGTGCCGCGGCCCATGACGCTGCGCTCGCTCGTGGCGGAGCTGCGCCAGGAATCGGAAATGCATGCCGAGCCCGAATCCGCCCGGATCCTGGCCATGCTGGCCTCCGAGAACGTTCCCGGGGCCTCGCCGTCGGACTGGTGGGGGCTGCTGCCGCTGAGCTCCCAGGCCCCCATTGTGGCCGACGGCGAACCCGTCACCGTCTCCCCGTCCAAGGTGGAAGCCGTGCTGAAATCCCCGCTGAACTGGTTTGTGAAGGCGGCCGGCGGCGAGGCCACCACCGACTTCGCCCGGAGCCTGGGCACGCTGATCCACTCCATCGCCGAGCACATTCCCGAAGGTGCCGGGCATGAGTACTTGGCGGAGCTGGAAAAGCGCTGGCCGTCCCTGGGCATGGGGGACTCCTGGGAGGCCGACGCCGACTATGGGCGCGCGCAGGAAATGCTGCGCAAGCTGGCCCAATACGTGGTTGATGCCCGCCAGCAGGGCCGGAGGCTCCTGGGCGTGGAGATGGACTTCTCGGTGGACATTCCCGGCGGGGAGAGGGCGGCGCGGCTCCGCGGACAGGTGGACCGGCTGGAAGCGGATGCGGACGGAAACCTGGTGGTCATTGACCTGAAAACAGGCAAAACAAAACCCACCGGGGCGGAAATTGAGCACCACCCGCAGCTGGGCAGCTACCAGGCGGCCGTGCTGGCAGGGGCGTTTGCCGACGTCGCCGCATCGGCCGGCATTGTGTCCACGCATGCAGGTGGCGCCGCCCTGCTGCCCTTGGGCGACGGCACGAAATCCGTCAAGACCCAGGACCAGGCCGCCCTGGCCGCCGGCCCTGACGACTGGGCCACACCCAAGGTCCTGGAGGCGGCCCTGCTCATGGCCCGGGCCACGTTCCCGGCCCGCCACGGGGCGGACTGGACCGAACGCAGCGGCTGCCCCCTGCCGTCCATCTGCCCGCTGTGCCACGAAGGAAAGCAGGTCACCGAATGAGCCAAGCGGCCCCCGAACCCACCGCCGTCCTGGACCGCCTGCTCAGCCCCGCAGAACTCGCCGGGCTCCTGGGCCAGTTCCCGCCCACCGCGGAGCAGGCCGCCATCATCTGCTCGCCCCTGGAGCCGCTGCTGGTCATCGCCGGGGCCGGCTCCGGCAAGACCACCACCATGGCGGACCGGGTGGTGTGGCTGGTGGCCAACGGGCTGGTGCGCCCGGAGGAAATCCTCGGCGTAACCTTCACCCGCAAGGCCGCCGGCGAGCTTGCCTCGCGCATCCGCGGGCAGCTGGCCAAGCTCGGCACCCTGGCCCGCTCCGGCGCCGTCGAGCTTGCCCCGGCCGCGGCCGCCCTGGACGCCCTGGAGCCAAAGGTGTCCACCTACCACTCCTACGCCAGCGGCATTGTCACCGACTACGGGCTGCGCCTGGGCATTGAACGGGACGCCGTGGTGCTCGGTGCCGCCGAATCCTGGCAGCTGGCCAGCGACGTGGTCGAGGCGCACGACGGCGGCCACACCCACTTCACGGCCGCCAAGTCCACGCTCATCCAGTCCGTCATGGACCTGGCCGGCGAATGCGCCGAGCACCTGCAGGACCCCGCGGACGTGCGCGCGGAACTGGACGCTTGGGTGGCTGAATTTGAGGCCCTGCCCTACATTGACGGGACGGCCAAGCCCCGAACGCTGGCCGCCAACAGGCTGCTGGATATCCTGCGCACCCGCGCCACCGTGGTGGACCTGGTGCAGCGCTATGCGGAGGCCAAGCGCCGTCGCAACGCCCTGGACTACGGGGACCTGGTTGCACTGGCGGCCCGGATTGCCGGCGAGGTGCCGCATGCCGGGGAGACGGAGCGCCAGCGATTCAAGGTGGTGCTGCTGGACGAATTCCAGGACACCTCCCACGCCCAGCTGCAGCTCTTTGCCCAGCTGTTTGGCGGCGGCCACCCCGTCACGGCCGTGGGCGACCCCCACCAGTCCATCTACGGCTTCCGCGGAGCCTCCGCCGGCCAGCTGTTCCGGTTCCCGGAGATTTTCCGCAGGCACGACGGCGGCTGGGCGCCGACAGCCGAGCTCACCATTGCGTGGCGCAACTCGGCGCACATCCTGGCTGCCGCCAATGTCATGTCCGCCGAGCTGGCCGCGGCCCAGGTGCGCAAGGCCAATGCCCGGCTCGCCGCCGGGCTGACGGCGGGGGAGCGTGCCGCAGCCGGCCCGCAGGTGGTGGTCTCGCCCCTGCGGGAAAAGCCCCAGGCGCCCGACGGCGAGGTGGTGCTGGCCCGCTTTGACACGGCACTGGCTGAGGCTGAGGCCATTGCCGCGGAGGTGCTCTCGCGGAAGGGCGACTTCACCTCCCGCCGCGGTGCCCAGGGCGCCATGACCGTGGCCGTGCTGTGCCGCCGCCGGGCCCAGTTCGGCACCTTCCAGTCGGTGTTTGACGCCCACGGCATCCCCTACGAGATTGTGGGCCTGGGCGGGCTGATGTCCACGCCCGAAATTGTGGACCTCGTGGCCACCCTGCGCGTCATTGCCGACCCCGGCCGCTCCGACGCCCTGATGCGGCTGCTGACCGGTGCGAGGTGGCGGATTGGCCCGGCGGACCTCATGGCCTTTGCCGACTGGTCCCGGTACCTGGCCCGGCGGCGGGAGTGGGCGGCAAAGGCCGGCGTGGCCTTTGATGCTCAAGCGCTCCAGGCGGAGGGAGTTGGTGGTGCGGCAATGGACAGCGAAGCCGTTGCCGGGGACGGCACGGGGCCTGCGGAGGAGCGGGTGGTGACCTCCGACGTCGTCGATGCCGCATCCCTGGTGGAGGCGCTGGACTACCTCAGCCCGGACTTTTGGCCGGATTCCGCCCGGCCGCTGACGGACACGGCGCGCACCCGCCTGCTGGCGCTGCGCGACGAGCTGCGCGTCCTGCGCACCTTTGTGGGCGACGACCTCAGCAACCTGCTGGGAGTGGTGGAGCGGACCATGCTGCTGGACATTGAACTGGCCTCGAAGCCCGGCTCCAGCATCCACCATGCGCGGCGCAACCTGGACGCCTTTGCCGACGCCGCGGCCAGCTTCATGCAGGCCGCCGAACGGGTGGACTTGGCGGCGTTCCTTGCCTGGCTGGAAACGGCCGAGTCGGAGGAGGGCGGGCTGGAGCTGGCAGCCGTGGAGACGAATCCGGATGCGGTGCAACTGCTGACGGTGCACGCGTCGAAGGGGCTGGAATGGGATGTGGTTTTTGTGCCGGGCATGAACACCGGTGCGTTCCCCAGCGCCAAGGCCGACAGGTGGACCACGGGGGCCAAGTCGCTGCCGTGGCCGCTGCGCGGGGACCGGGACGACCTCCCCGCCTGGGACGTGAACGTGCCGGACGTGAAGACCCTCATGGAGAACGAGAAGCTGTTTGCCGATGACGTGAAGCTGCATGCGGAGGAGGAGGAACGCCGGCTGGCCTATGTGGCGTTCACGCGGGCGCGGGACTTTTTGATGTGCAGCGCCACCGTGTGGGGGATCGGGAAGGCGCCGCTTGAACCCTCACTGTTCCTCGCCGAATTGCTCCCGCTCAGCACCGGCGCCGCCCAAACCGCCCAGGTGGTCCACTGGGAGGAGGATCCGGAGGACGGCGCTGAGAACCCGGTGGCCGCGGGGGAGGAGTCCGCCCAGTGGCCGTACGACCCGCTGAACGGGCCCGTCATTGAGGGCCGTCCCGGGGTTGCCGCCCGGCCGGGCCGGCGCGAGAACGTCGAGGCGTCGGCCGCTGCCGTCCGCGCCGCCCTCGTTGAGGTTGGAGATCACCACCTCCCCTCCGAGCCGGGGGGCGCCGCGTTTCTTTCCGCCAACCCCCGGTGGGGGCGGGAGGCGTCCGTGCTGCTGGCGCAGGAGGGGGCCGAATCGGACCAGCTGCGGGTGGAACTGCCCCCGCACATTTCGGCTTCGCGCCTGGTGGCCTTGGGGGAGGATGCCGAGAAGGTTACCCGGGCCATGCGCCGGCCCGTGCCCGCCAAACCTGGGATGGCGGCCCGCAAGGGCACGGCGTTCCACGCCTGGATCGAGGAATACTTTGGCACCACGGGCCAGCTGGACCTGGACGAGCTCCCGGGGGCCGACTCCTACGTTGACGAGGCCTACGGCCTGGCGGACATGCAGGAGACATTCAGGAACTCTGCCTGGGCCGGCCGGACCCCGGCGGAACTGGAGGTCCCCATCGAAACCCGGGTGGCCGACGTCGTGGTCCGCGGGCGCATTGACGCCGTCTTCCGTGATGACGACGGCGGCTGGGACCTCATCGACTGGAAGACCGGCATGGTGCCGTCCAAGGCGCAGCTGGCGGTGCGCGGGGTGCAGCTGGCCGTCTACCGGCTTGCCTGGTCGCGCTTGAAGGGCGTGCCGCTGGAACAGGTCAGGGCCGCCTTTTACTACGTCGGGCAGGACAAGCTGATCCGGCCTGTGGACTTGGCAGGGCAGGCGGAATTGGAGGCGATCGTCACCAACGCGTACTCGTCCGGCAGTTGAGCTATTTCGTGGAAAACACAGTGACCCAGACCCTTGAGTCGGCGGGCTAGTTGTTGGAGGCCGGCTTGAGGGGAATGACTTTCAGCGCAGTCGTGTCGACGTCCTCGGGGGAACTGGCGGCTGGCATTCCCTCGTCCACCGCGTGGACGTCGTCCCCTGCCGGTTCGGCAGCGCCACTTTCCGATTCGACGGCGGAGGGGCCGCCGTCGTCGTCCGGTTCGGACTCGCTAGGCCCGGCCTCCGGGGCATCGACAATGGGCATCGCCCCCGTGGGTGCTTCACTGGCCGCGGCGGCAGTGGAACCCGGCACCGCCTCCCCGTCGGATCCGGACTCGGG
The DNA here is from genome assembly GCF_025548615.1 of Arthrobacter sp. A2-55. Classification (NCBI taxonomy): domain Bacteria; kingdom Bacillati; phylum Actinomycetota; class Actinomycetes; order Micrococcales; family Micrococcaceae; genus Arthrobacter; species Arthrobacter sp. A2-55. Next base: position 5,966 of record NZ_JAJLOZ010000032.1, read on the forward strand.
CACGGGAGCCACGGGCGTCTCGGGCACGGGCGACGGCTCGGTGCTGATGGGCTGGCCGCCGTGGGCGTTGATGTCTGCCTCCAGGGTTGCCAGCATGGCTTCGGCGTCCGCCACCATGCGGGCCGAATCGGCAGCAAAGCCCTTGACCAGCCACTGGGCCAGGGCAAACTCGGCGCTCAGGGCGGCGCGGCGCAGCAGGTGCGGGTCAGGGGATTCGCGCCGTGCCGCCGAATAGGCCTGCACCACGGTGTCCACGAACTCCGGGTTGTTAATGGCCACCAGCCACGCAAAGTCGTCGGCGGGATCGCCCACGCGGAGGTCGGTCCAGCCCATGACGGCCGTGACCTGCGTGCCCTCGAGCAATATGTTGTCCTCGTGCAGGTCCCCGTGGACCACCGAGGCATTGAAGCGCCACAGGGCCACGTCTTCCATGGCATGTTCCCAGCGGCGCAGCAGGGACGGCGGGATCTTGCCCGTGGTGGCCGCCTGGTCCAGTTCATTGAGCTTGCGCTGGCGGAATTCATTGGCCGTGTAGCTGGGCAGGTCGGCGTTGGTGACCAGTTCCTGCGGCAGGTCGTGGATCGCGGCGATCGCGGCCCCGATTTCCATGGCCAGCGCGGCGCCGCCGGAGGCCATCTCCTCCACGGACTCGGCCTTGCCGGCAATGTGCGAGTACACAAAGGTGATCAGTTCGCCCTGGCGCACAGTCCCCGCCACAGTGGGCAGCAGGAACGGCAGCTCGGCCCGGATGCCGGGGGCAAAGGCGCGCAGCACCTGGCGTTCTGTCTCCAGCCGGGCACTGGCCTCTACGTGCTTGGGGGAGCGCACCCGCCAGCGCCGGTTTTCCGAGTCCACCAGCAAGGCGGAGCTGAAATCGGCGGCGTCGTCCGGCTCCGGGGCAAATGCCGTGACGTTAAGGCCGGGCACAGCCGCGCTGGCAACAGCGGCCAATTCGATTGCACTCATTCGTCTCACCCCTCCACCGTAAAGGTCCAAGCTGGCAACTGGCTGCGCTTGCGGCGGCGAGTCGCGATAAGTCGGCGGCGCGGCCTGCGCCACCCGCTGTCCACAGGCAGCCTTCCCGGAATGTAAAAAGTGGGGCAGACTGCGTACGGTAGAACCATGATCCAAGCCTTGCCTTCCCCCGCAGCCGTGCTCGAAAGAAACTGTGAACAACGCAGCGAGAGCGGGTACCTGGAGCAGGTGCAGGGCAGCCCGGACCACCGGATCGTCCTTTTCCGCCGAGGCCGTGCCCTCGTGGTGTCCGGCGGCCTGGCCTTTCTGGAGCCCGCCGGGGTGGCCGGCCGCCTGCCGGCCGGGACTGTGACCGTCTACCTCGGCCAAACCATAGATTCCGGACCGCTGCCGGCCGGAACCCACCTTGTCCTGAAGGTTGTCCCGGACGACGCCGGTGAGTTGCCTTGGGTGCCTGCCGGCACCTTTTTCTCGGGATACAGGGACGTGGGTGACACGCTGGGTGAAACGGATGCGGCCATTTTCATTCAGGCGCAGGCCGTGGCGAACTGGCACGGCAGCCACCGTTTTTGCCCGCGCTGCGGCGCGCCCACCATCCCGGAACACGCGGGCTGGATGCGCCGCTGCACGGAGGACGGCTCCGAACACTTCCCGCGGACCGATCCTGCGGCCATCGTGGCCGTTGTTGGTGCGGACGGGCGAATCCTGCTGGCCAGCAATTTTGCCTGGGAACCCAACAGGTACTCCACCGTGGCCGGCTTCATTGAAGCAGGTGAAAGTGCCGAACAGGGTGCCGTCCGGGAAATTGCCGAAGAAGTGGGCGTCCACCTGCACACCACCCACTATGCCGGGTCCCAGGCCTGGCCGTTTCCGCGGTCCCTCATGCTCGGCTTTGTTGCCTACACCGATGACACCCTGGCCATTCCGGACGGGACGGAGGTGCGGGAGGCGCGCTGGTTCAGCCGCGCCGAACTGCAGGCAGCCGTGCTGAGCGGGGAGGCCATCATCTCCCGGCGCCTCTCCATTGCCCGGGCCCTCATTGAACACTGGTACGGCGGAACCATCCTGGAACCCGGGGAAGGCCCGGACCGGGAAGATGCGGCATCCGTGGAACCCGGGGCCACCGGACACGCCCCCGCAGGCGGGCGGGCATGACGTACGACCCCCGGCAGGCAGGCCTTCCGGTCATGGACGAACGCACGGCGGAAGAACGCATCCTGGCCGGGCTGGACGATGAACAGCGCGCCGTCGCCACCACGCTGGCAGGGCCCCTCTGCGTCCTGGCAGGTGCCGGAACCGGCAAGACCCGCGCCATAACGCACCGCATCGCCTACGGCGTCCACACCGGCGTCTACAACCCCAACAGGCTCCTGGCCGTCACTTTCACGGCCAGGGCGGCAGCGGAAATGCGCACCCGGCTGCGCGACCTTGGCGTGGGAACCGTCCAGGCCCGCACCTTCCACGCCGCCGCCCTGCGGCAGCTGCAGTATTTCTGGCCCCACGCTGTGGGCGGCCAGCTGCCCGGGCTGCTCGAACACAAGGCCCAGGTCATTGCCGAAGCCGCACGGCGCCTGCACCTGCCCACCGACAGGGCCGCCATCCGTGACCTGGCAGCCGAGGTGGAATGGGCCAAGGTCTCCATGCTGACCCCCGAAACCTACGTGGGCAAGGCGGAGGACCGGGGTGAACCCGGCGGACTGGACAAGCTGGCCATGGGCCGGCTGTTCCAGTCCTATGAGGATGTGAAGGCGGACCGGAACCTCATTGACTTTGAAGATGTCCTGCTCATCACCGTCGGAATCCTGCAGGAGGACCCCCGGGTGGCGGCAACCGTCCGTGAGCAGTACAGGCACTTTGTTGTCGACGAGTACCAGGACGTGTCGCCCCTGCAGCAGCGCATGCTTGACCTGTGGCTGGGCGGGCGCGACGAGCTGTGCGTGGTGGGCGACGCCAGCCAGACCATCTACTCCTTTACGGGAGCCACGCCCAGGCACCTGCTGGACTTCCCGGCACGCTATCCCAAGGCCAACGTGGTGAAGCTGGTCCGTGACTACCGCTCCACGCCTCAAGTGGTGGGCCTGGCGAACACGCTGCTCAAGAGCCGGCGCAGCGGCGGACTGGCCGCGGACGCCCTCTGGTCCGCGCCGCTGGAACTCAGGGCGCAGCGGGCGTCCGGGCCGTTGCCGGAGTTCCTGGAATGCAGCGACGATGAGGCCGAAGCGGCAGCCGTGGCCGGGCGCATCAAGATCCTCATTGACCATGGCACCCAGGCCAGCGAAATTGCCGTGCTGTTTCGCACCAACGGGCAGTCGGAAGCCTACGAGCGCGCCCTGGCAGCCGCCGGGGTCGGCTACCAGCTGCGCGGCGGGGAACGCTTCTTTGCCCGCAAGGAGGTCCGCGACGCCATTTTGCAGTTGCGGGCAGCCTCGCGCTCGGCGGAAGATGAGCCCCTGGGCCAGCTGGTCCGCGACATCCTGGCCAACCTCGGCTGGCAGGCCGAGGCGCCGAAGTCCGGGGGGGCCGTGCGTGAACGCTGGGAGTCCCTCGCGGCGCTGGTGGCCCTCGCCGACGACCTCGTCGCCTCACGCAGCACGCCTGAACACGCATTCACCGTGGTGGACCTGGTGGCCGAGCTCCAGGAACGGGCGTCAGCCCAGCACGCCCCCACCGTCCAGGGCGTGACGCTGGCGTCCCTGCACTCCGCGAAAGGTCTGGAGTGGGACGCCGTTTTTCTGGTGGGGCTGAGCGAGGGCCTCATGCCCATCTCTTTTGCCGACACCGCGGAAACCGTGGATGAAGAGCGGCGCCTGCTCTATGTGGGCATCACCCGGGCCCGCGAGTTTCTGAACTTTTCCTGGTCCACGGCCCGCACGCCGGGCGGGCGGGCCAACCGCCGGCCGTCGCGGTTCCTGGACGGGCTCCGGCCCGGCTCGGCGGCAGGGACGGCAGCCGGGCCACGGATGGCGACCACCCGGAAGGCGCGCAAGACGGCAGCCCCGTCCGTGTGCCGGGTGTGCGGCAAGGTGCTCACCACCGGCGCCGAGCGAAAGATCGGCCGCTGTTCCACCTGCCCCGCCGGCTATGACGAGGCAGTCTTCGAGGAATTGCGTGCCTGGCGGCTGGGGGAGGCCACCTCGGCGGAGGTACCTGCCTTTGTGGTCTTCACGGACGCCACGCTGATGGCCATTGCCGAGGCCGCCCCGAAGGACCTGGCGGAGCTGGCAGCCCTGCCCGGCGTGGGGCCCTCCAAGCTGGAGCGCTACGGCGAGGCCGTGCTGGAAATCGTGGCCAGCGCCTGACGCTGCAGCTGGCAGCCGCAGTCCGGGTGGGCCGGGTACTCCTGCCTGCTCCACCGCCCATTGGCCGGATGGAACGTCATGACGGACGACCAGGCACCGGGCTGGTTCACGGCATCCAGAAACAGGAGGACCTGGGCCGCCGCCGTGCCCGCCAGGGCGGTGGCCAGCGCTGCCCCCTCCAGCAATTCCGTGCGTGGCCGCCGCCCTTCCGGCGCTGCCGGCCCGGCACTGCCCGCGGCGAGCTGCTCGCAGACCTCGTGCCACAGGGGATCGCCCGCGCCGCGGTGGCGCTCCACACATTCCGCGCACGCCGTTTCGCCGGGCAGCACCAGCGGCCCCACCGTGCCGTCCTGCTCGCGGACCAACACAAAGAGGTGGGGACGGTCAGTGCTCATGAACCGGGCGGCCGTTTCAGCGCTGACGGCGTCGTGGGCCACCACCACGGCCAAGTCCAGGCACCGGGCGTCCGGCCCGCCGGAGCCGCCGTCGTGCAGCACGTGGGCGTGGCAGCTGGGATCCTCCCGCAGCAGGTGGCGGCGCACCGCGGCTGAACGGGCAAGCCCGATGTCCGCCAACCTGAACGATCCCGGGCTGACATCCACTGCGGTGACTGTTTGGTCATCCTCCAGCAGGATGGTGCCCACCCCGGCACTGACCAGCGCCCGGGCCAGCGCCGCCCCCGTGCGGCCCAGCCCCATGACATGCACGACGCCGTGTTCCCGCCTGTCGATGTACGTCCGGCTGGGTGTCCGGTACAGGCCCAGCATGGCCGAGCGTTCCGGCTCGAGCCGTTCGGCACGAAAACCGTGCACCGCCAGGTCTGCGTCCCCAAAGAGCATCCCGTTCAGGGTTGCCAGGATTTCCTGCGCCCGCCCCTGGGTCAAGCCCAGGGACTCGGCGCAGCCCGCCACCTGGCCGTCAGGGATGCCACGGCGAAGTGCGTCAATGAAAAGCAGGTCGTCCGGCTGCAGCCCGTCAATGACGGTGCCCCCGGCCCCCACCCCGATTTGGATGCTGTGGGCTCCGCGGCGGACCACCCGAAGCCCGGGGTTGATGGTTGTCATGTCGGCCTCCTGCAGCACTGGCTCCCTGCCCGCGACCCGGGCAGGGATGCTGCCTTGATTTTGGCACGGGACCGGTAATCCTGCCCGAAGTTATCCACAGGCGGCAGTTGTCCACAATTTGGCTTTTCCGTTCGATGGCGCTGCCGCCGGCGTTGTACGGTCGATGCATGGCAGCACAAATCCTTCCGGCCTCCAACCGTCCGCCGCAGCCCGGCCAGCAGCGGCCCGAGCCCCGCCGTGCGCCCTTGGGCAGGGGAACGCCGGGGCCGCTCGGCGATTCCATCTCCGCGCACCGTGCAGCGAACGGTGCCCCGGTGGTGGTGAGGCGCACCCGCCGTCGCAAAACAGGCATCGCCGCGTTTTGGGAAGCGGGCCGGGCCGTCATCGCCGTGCCGGCGCGCATGACCCTGGAGGATGAGGACTACTGGGTGCCCCACATGGTCTCCCGCCTGGATGCCGACACGCGCGCCAGGGCCGGGGGCCGGCGTCGTGCTGCGCCCGCCAGCGATGACGCGCTGATGCAGCGGTGCCGGCTGCTGTCGGCGCGGTACCTGGGTTCGCGGGCCGAGCCGGATTCCGTGCGGTGGGTGCGCAACCAAAACGGCCGGTGGGGCTCGTGCACCCACGCACGCCGGACCATCCGCATTTCACACCATGTGCAGGGAATGCCCGAATGGGTCCTGGACTATGTCTTGCTGCACGAGCTGTCCCACCTGATCCACCCCAACCACAGCGCAGCCTTTTGGGCGGAGCTTGCCGGCTACCCCCACCTGGAGCGCGCCAAGGCATTTTTGGAGGGGGCTTCCTTTGCCTCGGCGCGCAACATCCAGGGCATGGCCGGCGACCTGGACGACGAATCCCCCGGTGACGGGGAATCACCGGGGGACCAGGGGGACGGCGTCGACGGGGACGCCGGCGGACCGGGCTCCGGGGAGCAGTGGGCCGCCGAACTGTTCTGAGGCAGTTACTGGCCCGTCTCAGGCCCTTCCGGGTGCTCAGGCCCTTCAGGGGTCTCTTCCGGGGGGACTTCGTCAAAGCCGCCGTCCAGGAGCTTCGCCAGGGCCGCGTCAACGTCGGACTCGGACGCATCCGAGGCGGAGCGGCGGGCGCTGAAGCCTGCAGCGTCATCCAGGTCCGCGGAGGTGGGCAGCAGGTCGGGGTGCGCCCAGATGGCGTCGCGCCCGGCAATGCCGCGCTGTTCCTTGAGGGAGGACCACAGCGCCGCAGCCTCGCGCAGGCGCCGCGGGCGCAGCTCCAGGCCCACCAGGGAGCCGAACGCGTGCTCGGCGGGGCCGCCGGTGGCCCGGCGCCGGCGGATGGTCTCGCGGATGGCCGCCGCGGCAGGCAGGTTCGCGGCCGCGGCGAAGGTGACTTCATCCACCCAGCCCTCCACCAGTGCCAGGGCCGTTTCCAGCTTGGACAGGGCGGCTTCCTGTTCCGGCGTGCGGGCCGGCATGAAGACGCCTTCGGACAGGGCGGCCTGCATTGCCTCAGGGTTGGAAGGGTCCAGGTTGTGGGCCAGGTCCTCGATGCGGGACATGTCGATGTGGATGCCGCGGGCGTAGGACTCAATCGCGCCCAGCAGGTGCCCGCGCAGCCACGGCACCTGCACAAACAGCCGCGCATGTGCGGCCTCGCGCAGGGCCAGGAACAGGCGGATTTCCTGCTCGGGAACTTCCAGCCCTTCGCCAAACGCCTTCACATTTGCCGGCAGCAGCGCCATTTGCAGGTCCGCCAGCGGAATGCCGATGTCGGTGGAGCCCACCACTTCCTTGGCCAGCGCACCCACGGCAGCACCGAGCTGCAGGCCGAACAGGGCCCCTCCCATGTTTTGCATCATGGAGGCCGCACCGCCCATCATGGACTTCATTTCCTCGGGGAGCTGCTCATTCATGGCGGTGGAAATGGCGAACGCAATGCTGTTGGCCACGGGCTCGGTGAGGCGCTGCCAGGTGCCGAGGGTTTCCTCCACCCATTCCGCGCGGGACCAGGCCTTGCCGATGATCGCCGTGGCGGCCAACTCGGTGAACGGATCCAGCCACATTTCGGCCAGCCGGAGCGCCTCATCCACCTCACGGGACTGGGCCGGTGTCACGGACGGGTCATCGCCGGCGGCCGCCTTCCTGGCGGCGTCCCGGGCCAGGTCCCAGTTGACGGGGGTGTCGGAGGATCCGCTCATCATGGCCTGGACCTGGGAGAACATTTGGGCCAGGACCTTGGGGTCCGACGGCAGGCCGGCAGCCTTGGCCAGTTCGGCAGCATCAAAGCCCTCCATGCCCTGTCCACCCAGCAGATTGGCCAGCATTTCGGACAGCGGATCCTTCGGCGTGTCGTCGTCGTCGTTGTTTGCTGGTGTGGGTGACATGATGGCCCGATCGTTGCAGGGGATGCTGATGAGGTTCACGTTACCGCCGCCGTGCACGCTTGTCTCCCCGCGGGTCAGTCCTGTTCGCTACAGGCAAAGGTGCCCCAAACCGCCACAAAACCGGGCGCCTGTTCCCGGTGCATTCACAGCCCGGACACGGGCTGACACAGTAGGCTGGTGGATGGTGTTCGCCGCCCGGCGGCACAGGGCCCACCGCCGCGCAGCCTGGAAAGGTACAAAGAATTGAGCCAGCAGAACCAGGAGGACCGGCCCGCCGCCGCACCCCGCACAGGGACCCGCGACAGGCGGCTGCCGCTCATGGCGGTCTCCGGCGTGGTGGCCCTGGTGCTGGCCGTTGCGGCCCTGGCCATACCGGTTCCCTACGTGGTTGAATCGCCCGGCCCGGCCATCAACACGATCGGCAAGGTGGACAACCAGCCAGTCATCAGCGTTGCGGGCCACGACAGCTTCCCGGCCCACACAGGCAGCCTTGACCTGACCACGGTGCACCTCACCGGCGGGCTGCCCGGGAGCCAGGTGAACCTTTTCGAGGTCCTCGCTGCCTGGCTCAACCCCTCGGACTCGATTTACCCCGAGGAGCTCATTTATGCGCCCGGCGTCAGCCAGCAGGCTGTCAACAGTGAAAACACCGCGGCCATGACCGGCTCCCAGGAAAACGCCACGGCCGCGGCCCTGACCGCGCTGAACATCGGCTACAAGACTGTGCTGGCCGTGGCCTCCGTGCCGGCCGACGGCGCCTCCGCCGGCATCCTCAAGCCCGACGACGTCCTGGTCTCCATTGGCGGCAAGCCCGCCTCTGCGCTAACCACCATCCAGGGCGTGCTGGCTGCCGGCCAGGGCGCCCCCGTCACGGTGGACGTATTGCGCGGCGGGGCTGCCAAGTCCGTCACGGTCACGCCCCGCAAAGGCACGGACGGAAAATACCTCCTCGGGATTGCCCTGCAAAACAAGTTCACCTTTCCGTTCGACGTGAAAATTTCGCTGAGCAACATTGGCGGCCCCAGCGCCGGCATGATGTTTGCCCTCGGCATCATGGACACCCTGACACCGGGTGAACTGACGGGCGGGCGGCATTTTGCCGGCACGGGAACCATTGACAACACGGGCAATGTGGGCGCCATTGGGGGCATTGCGCAAAAAATGGTGGGCGCCCGCAACAGCGGTGCCGACTACTTCCTGGCACCTGCCGCAAACTGCACCGACGTGGTGGGCCACGTCCCCAACGGGCTTCAGGTCATCAAAGTCGCTACCCTGAAGGAAGCATATGACGCTGTTTCTGCCATTGGCTCCGGCAAGGACGGATCCAGCCTGCCCACATGCAAGTAACAATTGAGCATCATGCGGAACCCGGCCGCGCCGCCATTCGTGGCACCAGTGTGGCCGGATTGCGCAAGGACCGCCCGGCACCACCGTCGAATCACCACCAGTAAGCAGAGGTAAGAGTGACATCCCGCCCAGCACCGTCCCCGAGCAGTTCCGCCAGGCCCAGACGCCGCAGTGCCCTCCTGCCCACCATCATCGTGGTGGCAGCGCTGGTCATTGGCCTGGTGATTTTCGCCGGCGTCTACACGGACTTCCTCTGGTTTGACCAGCTGGGCTACAGCACCGTGTTTTGGCGAGAGCGCCTGGCCAAGCTGATCATTTTCCTCGCAGCCTTCCTGGTCATGGCCGTTGCCGTGTACTTCTCCATCCGCGTTGCGTACCGGGCCCGCCCCATTTATGCCCCGGACAACGCCCGCGACGACAACCTCAACCGCTACCAGGTGCAGCTGGAACCCATCCGCCGCGTGGTGATGGTGGGCGTGCCTGTGGTGTTTGGGCTGTTCGCCGGCACCGCCGCCATGGCGCAGTGGGAGAAGGTGCTGCTGTTCCTGTACCGGGTGCCGTTCGGGAGCACCGACCCGCAATTCCACCTGGACATCAGCTTCTACACGAACACCCTGCCGTTCCTGGGCCTGCTGATCGGGCTGTTCATCAGTGTCGCCGTCGTTTCCTTCATTGCCGGCCTCCTCACGCACTACCTCTACGGTGCCGTCCGGCTGACCGAGCGGGGCATCTTCACCTCCCGCCAGGCGCAGATCCACATGGCAGTCATAGCCGCCGTGTTCCTGCTGCTGCTGGGCATCAACTTCTGGCTGGACCGCTACGCCACCCTCCAAGACAACGGTGGCTACCGTGCCGGCGCCATGTTCACTGACGTGCACGCCGTCATCCCCACCAAGTCCATCCTGGCTGCAGCCGCCATCATCGTGGCGATCCTGTTCGTCGTGGCCGCGTTCATGGGCCGGTGGAAGCTTCCCCTCATCGGCACCGGGATGCTGGTGGTCACGGCCATCGTGGCCGGCGGGATCTACCCCTACGCCATCCAGCAATGGCAGGTCAAGCCTTCCGAGGGCGACGTGGAAGCCACCTACATCGGCCGCAACATCGACATGACAAGGCAGGCCTACGGCCTTTCCGACATGACGGTGACCCCCTACAACGCGACGACGACGGCGACTGCCGGGGCCCTGCGCAAGGACGCCGACACCGCAGCGAACATCCGGCTGCTGGACCCCAACCTGATCTCCTCAACATTTGCACAGCTGGAACAGTACCGGCCGTACTACGAGTTCCCCAAGACGCTCAATGTGGACAGGTACACCATTGACGGCAAGGTTCAGGACGCCGTCATTGCCGTGCGTGAACTCAACCCGGCAGGCATCAACCCCGGCCAGCAGACCTGGTACAACCAGCACCTGGTCTACACGCACGGCTATGGCGTGGTGGCCGCCTACGGCAACACCGTCACCTCCGACGGCAAGCCGGTGTTCATGCAATCCGGCGTCCCCTCGACGGGCGTGCTCGGCACGGACACCAGCTACCAGCCGCGCACCTACTTTGGCCAGTCCATGACGGACTACTCCATTGTTGGCGCGCCCGAAGGCGCCACCCACGTGGAACTGGACCGCCCCCAGGGTTCCAGCACCACCTCCACCGACACCACCGGCACGGCCGGGGAGTCCATGACCACCTTCACCGGCAACGGCGGCCCCAGCGTGGGCAACTGGTTCAACCGGCTCATGTACGCCCTGAAGTTCCAGTCCTCCGACCTGCTGCTGACCAACGGGGTCAACAGCAAGTCGCAGATCCTCTACGACCGCACCCCGGAACAGCGCGTGTCCAAGGTGGCCCCGTACCTGACCATCGACGGCAACCCGTACCCCGCCGTCGTCGACGGGCGGATCAAGTGGATCGTGGATGGCTACACCACCAGCTCCTACTACCCGTATTCGCAGCAGCAGCAGCTCCAGGACGCCACCACCGACTCACTGACCACCGCGAACGGCGTGGGCGCCCTGCCCAACACGTCCGTCAACTACATCCGCAACTCGGTCAAGGCCACGGTTGACGCCTATGACGGTTCGGTGCAGCTGTACGCCTGGGACACCGAGGACCCCATCCTGAAGTCGTGGGAAAACATCTTCCCCACCACGGTCAAGCCGCTGACGGACATGTCCGCGGACGTCATGTCCCACGTTCGCTATCCGGAGGACCTGTTCAAGGTCCAGCGCGAGCTCCTGGGCCGCTACCACGTGACCGATCCGAAGACGTTCTACAACAACACGTACGCGTGGAGCGTGCCGGATGATCCCACCACGGCGGCCGTGGACAAGCAGCCGCCCTACTACCTGTCCCTGAAGATGCCCGGCCAGCAAAAGACTGCGTTCTCCCTGACCACCGACTTCATCCCGCAGGTGGTGTCGGGCACCGAATCCCGGAACATCCTGTACGGCTTCATGGCCGCCAATGGCGACGCCGGCAATGTCAAGGGTGTCAAGAGCCCCGACTATGGCAAGCTGCAACTGCTCGAACTCCCGCCGGACACCCAGGTGCCCGGACCGGGTCAGGTGCAAAACACCTTCCAGTCGGACCCCACCGTTTCGGAGCAGTTGAACCTGCTCAAGCTGGGACAGTCCGACATCAAGAACGGCAACCTGCTCACGCTGCCCATGGGCGGCGGCCTGCTGTACGTCCAGCCCGTGTACGTCCAGTCCACCGGCTCCACGTCCTACCCGACGCTGCAGCGCGTACTGGTCGCCTTCGGCAACAAGATTGGGTACGCCGCCACGCTCAACCAGGCGCTTGACCAGCTGTTCCAGGGCGACTCGGGTGCGCAGGCGGGTGACGCGAATGTCCAGAAGGACAAGTCTGCGGCGGGCAGCTCCGTTTCGGGCGGCACCGGCGGGGCCACGGGTTCAAACCCGGCACTGACCAAGGCGCTCAATGATGCCAGCCAGGCGATGAAGGACAGCCAGACGGCCCTGACCAAGGGCGACTTTGCCGCCTACGGCGTGGCACAGAAGGCCCTGGACGCCGCACTCCAGGCGGCCATCGCCGCGGAGGGTGCGGCCGCCAAGACAGGCACGACGCCGAGCGCCAGCCCCGGCGCCACGGCCAGTCCCAGCGCCAAGGCAACCCCGACGCCGTAGGCGACGGACCCACACGGCTGGCAGGGCATCCCTGAAGGGGTGCCCTGCCAGCTTTACTTGGCCGCCGGATGAACGGGAGACGAACGTCACGTGGCGCAAATTTGGCGGCAGGGGCGCCCCGGCGTAAAGTTGAGACCACATCGCGGGGTGGAGCAGTTCGGTAGCTCGCCGGGCTCATAACCCGGAGGTCACAGGTTCAAATCCTGTCCCCGCAACGAAAATATGGAAAGTTCCCGGTCCTCGGACCGGGAACTTTCCAGTTTAACTCCGGGCCCCGACTTTCCCACGCAGACTTTCCCACAGGGACTGTTGCCCGCATGGCTGGCGCCGTACAGTGGCCTCACGGGACCACGAGGAGGAGCCATGGCAGCGACGGACCATGAAGCAGGCACAGACGCAGGCCCAGACGCAGGCCCAGGCACAGGTGCTGCCAGCCTGGCCGGGAAGACAATCCTGATGTCGGGAGGGTCCCGTGGGATCGGCCTGGCGATCGCGCTGCGCGCCGCCCGGGACGGGGCCAATGTGGTCCTCCTGGCCAAGACGGACAAGCCTGACCCGCGGCTGGAAGGCACCATCCACACGGCTGCCGCCGCCATTGAAGCGGCCGGCGGCAGGGTGCTGGCCGTCGTGGGGGACGTGCGCAGCGACGAAGCCGTCTCGCGCGCCGTGGAAGGGGCGGTGAGCGCCTTTGGGGGCATCGACGTCGTGCTTAATAACGCCAGCGTGCTCACGCTGGCGGGCACCCTTGAGCTGACGCCCAAGCGCTACGACCTCATGCAGGACGTCAATGTGAGGGGGACGTACATGCTGACGCGGGCCGCGCTGCCGCACCTGCTGCACGCCGGGAATCCGCACATCCTCACGCTGAGCCCGCCGCTGAACCTTGCACCCCAGTGGCTGGGCAGCCACCCGGCCTACACGCTGGCCAAGTACGGCATGACGCTGTGCACGTTGGCGTTCGCCGCCGAATTCGCCGGCCAGGGGGTGGCCGCCAACGCGCTGTGGCCGCGCACCACGATCGCCACGGCAGCCGTAGCCAACATTCTGGGCGGGGCGGAGATGGTGCGGCGCTCGCGCACGCCGGAGATTGTGGCGGATGCCGCCCACGCCATCCTCACCACGCCGGCACGGGAGCTGACGGGGCAGGTGCTCATCGACGAGGACGTGCTGCGGGAACGTGGCATGGAAGACTTCAGCCAGTACGCGGTGGACCCGTCCGAGGAGCTCATGCCCGACTTGTACCTGAACCCCTAACCCGACGCTCCATCACGTTATGTGGTCTTTCCCCCGACGCTCGGTCACGTCATGTGGTCTTTCCCGTGACGCTCGGTCACGTTATGTGGTCTTTCCCCCGACGCGTCTGCACTTAGTGGTGCCGAGTCGCAGAATTCGTGCCGGAAGCTGATGGAGCGTCGGCTGGGAGGCCCCGAAAGGTGATGGAGCGTCGGCCGGGAGACCGCATAAGGTGATGGAGCGTCGGCCGGGAGACCGCATAAAGTGATGGAGCGTCGGCCGGGGGACCCCGAAAGGTGATGGAGCGTCGGCCGGGAGACCGCATAAAGTGATGGAGCGTCGGCTGGGAGGCCCCGAAAGGTGATGGAGCGTCGGGGTTAGATGGCCGGGATGGCTTCCTTCACTATGACGCGCAGGGTGCTCGACAGCAGCGCGTGCGCCTGGGCCCGGGTCAGCGTCTTGCGCAGCAGCCACTCGCGGGCGGCGCTGCGCGCCAGCTGGGCATAGACCCGCATCATGGCGCGCACCTCCTCCTGCCCCGTGTGGCGTCCGGCCAGCCCCATGGCCTCCAACAGCCGCTCCACGGAGTCGTTTTCCGCCTCCACCAGGATGCGTTCCAGGTCCGGATCCCGGCCCATGCCGCCGGAGCCCAGCGCCAGCCACGTGCCGCCTGTGCGCTCCAGCGCCTCCAGGAACCAGTGCACTGAGGCGTCGATCCGCTGGTCCAAGCTTCCCTCCGGCAGCCCGGCCACGGCCATTTCGGGGACCGTGGAGTTCAGCCGCACCACCTCCAGGTACAGCCCGCGCTTGTTGCCGAAATAGTGGTTCACCAGCCCCCGGGCCACCCCGGCAGCGGCCGCAATGTCCGTCGCCGACACGTCCTCATACGGCCGGTCGTTGAACAGCCGCTGGGCGCAGGCAAAAATTTGCTGGCGCCGCTGGTCGGGGGCCAGGCGCTGCCGCCGGGGGCCCGTCCCGCCACCGGAAAGTTCGACGCCGGGCACCTCGGTCTCCGGGTCGGGGCGGAGCCGCACGGGGGCCGCGTTCACGGCGTGGTCCCTGCGGAGCGCCAGGGCAGCCACGGCGGGAGGTCGGCCGGAACGGCCAGGGGGAACCGCGGTGCCCGTTTTTCCAGGAAGGAGGCCACTCCCTCCGCGGCGTCGGGGTTGGATCCCAGCCCGGCGATGAGTCGTGAGTCCACCGCATGGGCGGGGTAGGGCGATTCCATTCCGCTGAGCCGGTTGAGCATTTGCCGGATCACGGCAGTGGAGACCGCGGACGTGTTGGCGATGAGGTCTCGGGCCAGGGCATGCGCCGCCTCCAGCACCTGGTCCGGTTCGTGGACGGAGGTGACCAAACCGGCGTCGAGCGCTTCCTGCGCGCCAAAGAGGCGGCCCGTCAACATCCAGTCCGCAGCGCGCGTCATGCCCACCAGTCGCGGCAGGTACCACACCGAAGCACCTTCGGGAAAGATGCCGCGACGGCTGAACGGGAAGGAAAAGCGGGAGTCGGTGGAGGCCAGGCGGAAGTCACAGGACAGGGTGATGGTGATGCCGCCCCCCACGGCCACCCCGCGCAGGGCCGCGATGACGGGTTTGTCCATGCCATAAATGGTTTTGGAACAACGCCCCGCCGGCTCCTGCCACGATTCGGGGTCCACTCCCTCCGGGACCAGGTCGAAGCCGCCGCCGCTGAGGTCGGCGCCCACGGAAAAGTCCGGCCCTTCGCTGGTGAGGACCACCACGCGGACGGCGGGGTCGGCGTCGGCCGCCTTCAAGGCGCGCTCCAGTTCATGGGCCATGGTGGGCGTGTAGCCGTTGCGGGCCCCGGGCCGGTTCAGCGACACCGTGGCAACCCCGGCGTCGAACGTGCATTTGATGGCGGTGTACGTGCTCATGATCATCACTTTCCCGATTAACCCCGGCGTGCCATTGACACGCTGTCAATAGTTAAGCACTATTGGCAGTATGTCAACAAGTACTTATTCCGCGCCATGGATCGATGAGGATTTGCGCGACGTTGCCGCGCTGCTGCAGGACTATTTCATCAAGGAAGTGGCGCCGCTGGAAGAAAAATTCCAGGCCCAGGGCCACCCGGACCGGGAACTGTATGCGCGGGCGGGGGAGCTGGGCCTGTGCGGCATGAGCATCCCTGAGGAATATGGTGGCGGAGGCGGCACCTTTGCCAACCTGGCACTTTTGCTGCAGGAGCAGACCGCAGCCGGAGCGGGCTCCCTGGGCTTTGCCGTCAGCGAGGGCATTGTGGCCCACTACCTGCTGGCCTACGCCACCGAGGAGCAGAAGCTGCGCTGGCTGCCCAAGCTGTGCAGCGGCGAATGGATCGGCTCCATTGCCATGACCGAGCCCGGCGCCGGCTCCGACCTGCAGGGGATCACCACGCGGGCACGCCTCGACGGGGACCACTACGTGGTGAACGGTTCCAAAATCTTCATCTCCAACGGCCAGCTGTGCGACCTGGTGGTGATTGCCGTCAAGACGGACACCAGCCAGGGCGCCAAGGGCGTATCCCTCCTGGTGGCAGAGGTGGGCGATGAAACCCCCGGCTTCACAAGGGGCCGCAACCTGGCCAAGATCGGGCTGAAGGGGCAGGACACCTCGGAGCTGTTCTTTGACGGACTGCGCATCCCGGCCGCGAACATACTGGGCGGGACCGAGGGACAGGGCTTCTACCAGCTCATGAACCAGCTGCCGCAGGAACGGCTCATCACCGCCATCATGGCCCAGGGCATCGCGGAGGCCGCACTCGCCGCCACGCTCGAGTACACCAAGGGCCGCGAGGCGTTTGGCAAGCCGCTCTTTGAACTGCAAAACACCCGCTTTGAACTGGCCGAATGCGCCACCATCAACCGGGTCAACCGCGTCTTCCTGGACGACTGCATCACCCGGCACGTCGCTGGCGGGCTCGACGCCGCCACCGCCTCCATGGCCAAGTACTGGATCACCGACAGGACGGGGGAGGTGGTGGACCGCTGCCAGCAGCTCTTTGGCGGCTACGGCTACTGCATGGAATACCCGATCGCCGGCATGTATGCCGACAACAGGGTGCTGCGCGTGCTGGCCGGGGCCAACGAGGTCATGAAGGAACTCATTGCCCGTTCGCTCTAAAAACCCACAACGCTTGAAACCGATTGGAAGGACCTGGCCCAAGGTGAGCCCACAAGGAAACACACAAGCATTTGTCTATGACGCCATCAGGACCCCGCGCGGCCGCGGCAAGAAGGGATCACTGCACGGCACCAAGCCCGTGGACCTGGTGGTGGGCCTGATCAACGAGCTCCGCAGGCGCCACCCCGGGCTGGATGAAAACCTCATTGACGACCTCATCCTGGGCGTCGTCTCCCCGGTGGGGGACCAGGGCGCCGTCATTGCCCGCACGGCCGCGCTGGCCGCCGGCATGCCGGACACCGTGGCCGGCATGCAGATCAACCGCTTTTGCGCGTCCGGGCTGGAGGCGGTGAACACCGCGGCCCAAAAGGTCCTTTCCGGCTGGGACCACCTCATCATTGCCGGGGGCGTGGAGTCCATGTCCCGCGTGCCCATAGGGTCCGACGGCGGCGCCTGGGCTATGGACCCCGCCACCAACTTCGACACCTACTTTGTGCCCCAGGGCGTGGGTGCCGACCTCATTGCCACGATCGAGGGCTTCAGCCGAACGGACGTGGACAGCTACGCGGTGCGTTCGCAGCAGCTGGCGGCAGCGGCCTGGCGGGAGGGCCGCTTCGCCAATTCCGTCATCCCGGTCCGCGACCGCAACGGCCTGGTGGTGCTGGACCATGACGAGCACATGCGCCCGGACTCCACGGTGGAGTCCCTGGCGGCCCTGAAGCCCTCCTTCGCGGGCATGGGCGACGCCGGCGGTTTCGACGCCGTGGCCCTCCAGAAGTTCCACACCGTGGAGCGCATCAACCATGTCCACACGGCGGCAAACTCGTCGGGCATTGTCGACGGCGCCGCCCTGGTCCTGGTGGGCAGCGCCGACATGGGGGAGCGGCTGGGGCTGGTGCCCCGGGCCCGGATTGTGGCAACCGCAACGTCCGGTGCCGACCCCACCATCATGCTTACCGGCCCCACCCCTGCCACCCGGAAGCTGCTGAAAACGGCCGGGCTGACGGTGGACGACATTGACCTGTTCGAGATCAACGAGGCCTTCGCCGCCGTCGTGCTTAAGTTCCAAAAGGACCTGGGCATCCCGGACGACAAACTCAATGTCAACGGCGGCGCCATTGCCATGGGGCACCCCCTGGGAGCCACAGGCGCCATGATCCTGGGCACCATGGTGGACGAGCTGGAAAGGCGCAATGCCCGCCGCGCCGTCCTGACCTTGTGCATAGGCGGCGGCATGGGCGTGGCAACCTTGATTGAGAGGGTCTAAAAACGTGACTGACACCAAGAACACCATCCGCTGGGACCGGGACGCCGACGGGGTGGTCATCCTCACCATGGACGACCCGGACCAGTCGGCGAACACCATGAATGACGCCTACTCGGCGTCCATGCAGGCCGCCGTGGCCCGGCTCACGGCCGAAAAGGACTCCATCACCGGCGTCATCCTCACCTCCGCCAAGAAGACATTCTTCGCCGGAGGGGACCTCAACGACCTCATTGCGGCAGGGCCCGGGGACGCCCAGCGGATCTTCGACCTCGGCCAGGCCATCAAGGCCCCGCTGCGCGCGCTGGAAACACTGGGCCGCCCCGTGGTGGCCGCCATCAACGGCGCAGCGCTGGGCGGCGGCCTGGAAATTGCCCTGGCCGCCCACCACAGGATTGCGGCGGACACCCGCGGCTCGGTGATCGGCCTGCCCGAAGTCACCCTGGGCCTGCTGCCCGGCGGCGGCGGAATTGTCCGCACCGTCCGCCTCATGGGCGTGGCCGACGCCGCCATGAAGGTGCTGCTGCAGGGCCAGCGGTACAAGCCCCGCGACGCCCAGGCCATTGGACTGGTGGATGAGGTGGTGGACACCGTGGAGGAGCTCATCCCCGCCGCCAAGGCCTGGATTGCCGCGCACCCGGACGCCGTCCAGCCCTATGACCAGCCCAAGTACAGGATTCCCGGCGGCACCCCGGCCAGCCCCGGCTTTGCCGCCATCCTGCCGTCCTTCCCGGCAAACTTGCGCAAGCAGCTCAAGGGCGCCAACTACCCGGCCCCGCGGGCCATCCTGGCGGCCGCCGTCGAAAGCACCCAGGTGGACATCGACACGGCCCTGGAAATTGAGTCGCGCTACTTCGTGGAGGTGGTGGCCGGCCAGGTCTCCACCAACATGATCAAGGCGTTTTTCTTCGACATGGCGCACATCAAGGCCGGCGGCAGCCGCCCGCAAGGATTTGGGAAATACACCGCCAGGAAGGTGGCCGTCCTCGGAGCTGGCATGATGGGGGCCGGCATCGCCTATGTGTGCGCCCGCGGCGGCATGGAGGTGGTGCTCAAGGACATCTCGCTGCAGGCGGCGGAGCGCGGCAGGGAGCACTCGCGGACGCTGACCGCCAAGGCGGTGTCCCGCGGCAAGTCCACGCAGGCCGAAGCCGATGAATTGCTGGCGAGGATCACCCCTACGGCGAATGCGTCGGACACGGCGGGTGCGGACCTGGTCATCGAGGCCGTGTTTGAGAACGTGGACGTCAAGCAACAGGCCTTCCAGGAGATCCAGGACCTGGTGGCCGAAGGCGCCGTGCTCGGCTCCAACACGTCCACGCTGCCCATCACCCAACTGGCCGGCGGCGTCCGGGACCAGCCCCACTTCATCGGCCTGCACTTCTTTTCGCCCGTGGACAAGATGCCGCTGCTGGAAATCATCGCCGGCAAAAACACCTCCGACGAGACGCTGGCGCGCGCCTTCGACATTGCCCAACAGATCCACAAGACGCCCATTGTGGTCAACGATTCCCGCGGCTTCTTCACCTCCCGCGTGATCGGAACGTTCCTGAACGAGGCCATCGCCATGGTGGGCGAGGGCATTTCCGCGGTCTCCGTGGAACAGGCCGGTGCGCAGGCCGGGTATCCGGCCCCGCCGCTGCAGCTGGCCGACGAGCTGAACCTGACCCTCATGTCGAAGATCCAGAAGGAAACCAAGGCAGGCCTGGAGCACGACGGCGGCGTGCAAAAGTACCAGCCCCACCCCGCCTACGAGCTTCTGGACCGGATGATCGGGGAATTTGGGCGCAAGGGCAAGCTGGGCGGTGCCGGCTTCTACAACTACGACGGCGACCACCGCACCGGGCTCTGGGAAGGCCTGGCGGAAAACTGGGGCGGCACGGCGGAAATCCCCTTCGAGGACATGAAAGAGCGCATGCTTTTTGCCGAGGCCCTGGAAACCGTCAAGTGCCTGGACGAGGGGGTGCTGCGCAGCGTGGAGGACGCCAACATCGGCTCCCTCCTGGGCATCGGCTTCCCCGGCTGGACCGGCGGGGTGGTCCAGTTCATGAACGGGTACGCGGGCGGCCTGGCCGGTTTTGTGGCCAGGTCCCGTGAGCTTGCCGCCCGGTACGGCGACCGTTTCCTGCCCCCGGACTCGCTCGAGGCCAAGGCCGGGCGCGGGGAAAAGTACTGATGGCCGCCGGTTCCGCAGCGTCCGTGGCCGGTGGTGCCATGGGCCAGGCCTGGACGGCGTTCACCGTGGAGGCGGGGCCCGCCCCGGGTGTCGCCGTCGTCCGGCTGTGCGGGCCCGGCCGGGGCAACATGATGGGCCTGGACTTTTGGGCCGAACTGCCCCTGCTGTTCGCCGCGCTCGACGCCGACCACTTCGTCCGCGCAGTGGTCCTCGCCGGCACGGGGAAGCACTTCAGCGTGGGGCTCGACGTGCAGGAGGTGTTGGGCCCGTGGCTGCTGAAGCTCAATGCCGAAACCGGCCCCACGGCGGCCGTCCGGTCCGAGTTGCTGCGGCTCATAGGCCAATTGCAGGACGGCGTCACCTCCGTCGCGGCCTGCCGCAAGCCCGTCATCGCGGCGGTCTCCGGCTGGTGCATCGGGGGCGGGGTGGACCTCATCAGCGCCGCGGATGTGCGCCTTGCCTCGGCGGAGGCGAAGTTCAGCGTCCGGGAGGCACGGCTTGCCATCGTGGCCGACGTCGGCAGCCTGCAGCGCCTGCGCGGCATCATCGGCGAAGGCCAGCTGCGCGAGCTGGCACTGACGGGCAAGGACATTTCGGCGCAGCGTGCGGAGAAAATCGGCCTGGTCAACGATGTCCACCCAGACCCGGATTCCTTGCTGTCGGCCGCGCTGGAAATGGCCGCTGAGATGGCCGCCAATTCGCCGCTGGCAGTGGCCGGCACGAAGGCCGTGCTCAACGAGGAACGGGAGGAGCGCATTGCCCGCGGGCTGCGCCACGTGGCCCTGTGGAACTCGGCGTTCCTCCACAGCGGGGACCTCGCGGAGGCCGTTGCGGCCCTCGGGGAACGCAGGCCTGCCGAATTCCGGGGAAGGTGAGGGCCGGCGTCGAACGCCAACCGTCCGGCAGCCGTGCCGGGCGCCGTTTTACACACTGCTTTTTTGATTGTCACCCACGACATGGATTGAGGAGTCACCGTGTATCTGACCCAAGGACTGCACCGTTCGCTGCAAGCCACGCCCCGCGCCATTGCCACCATTTACAAGGACCGGCAGCGCACTTATGCCGAACATGGTGACAGGGTGGCGCGTCTTGCCGGGGCCCTGCAACAACTGGGTGTGGCTGCCGGGGACAGGGTGGGAATTGTCTCGCTCAACTCCGACCGCTTTGCCGAATACCTGATGGCCGTGCCGTGGGCGGGTGGCGCCGTGACGCCCATCAACATCCGCTGGACGCCCGCTGAAGTCGCGTATGCCATGAACGATTCCGGCACCAGGGTGCTGCTGCTCGACGACGCCTTCGCCCCCATGGCGGCCGTGCTGCGGGAGGCCGCCCCGGGCGTCCAGACGTACATCCACTGCGGCGACGGCCCCACCCCAGCCGGCATGCTCTCCTATGAGGAGCTGGTGGCCGGATCGGAACCGGTGGAAGACGCCTACCGGCACGGGGAGGACCTGGCCGGGATCTACTACACCGGCGGCACCACCGGCTTCCCCAAGGGGGTCATGCTCAGCCACACGAACTTCGTGACCTCGGGCCTGGGCACCGTGGCCACGGGCGAGCTGCTGGAGGCCGGCGCCACGCTGCTGCACGCAGCACCCATGTTCCACCTGGCAGACCTGGCCGCCTGGAGCGGGCTCACCATCCTGGGCGGAACACACCTGATGGTGCCGTTCTTCGAGCCGGTTTCCGTCATGGCCGCCATCCAGGAACACCGGCCCACCGACGTGCTGCTGGTGCCCACCATGATCCAGGTCCTGGTGGACCACCCGGAGTCGGCGAACTACGACCTGTCCTCCATGAAGCGGATGCTGTACGGCGGCTCCTCCATCGCCGAGGGCGTGCTCCGGCGCACCATGGAGCGGCTGCCGGGACTGCGCCTGGTGCAGGCCTACGGGCAGACGGAGGCTTCGCCGGTAGTCACATTGCTGTTGCCGGAGGACCACCACGGCGACTGGCTGCGCTCCGGCGGCCGGGCGGCGCCGCACTCGGAGGTGGCCGTGCTGGACCTGGACGGGCGCCCTGTGGCGGACGGCGACGTCGGGGAAATCTGCTGCCGCGGCGCCCACGTCATGCAGGGGTACTGGAACAAGCCCGAACAAAGCGCCGAAGCCCTGCGCGGGGGCTGGCTGCACACCGGGGATCTGGGCTACCTTGACGCCGACGGCTTTGTGTTCGTGGTGGACCGGCTCAAGGACATGATCATCACGGGCGGCGAAAACGTGTATTCGGCGGAGGTGGAAAACGCGCTCAGCATGCACCCGGCAGTGGCGTCCTCAGCCGTCATTGGCGTTCCCGATGAGAACTACGGCGAGCGCGTGCACGCCGTGGTGGTGCTGGCCGCCGGTTCTGGGACGGAAGGGGAGGCGGCCACCGCGGCGGCCTTGCAAGCCTTTTGCAGGGAGCACATTGCCGGGTACAAGGTGCCGCGCAGCTTCGAATTCCTGGAGGCGCTGCCAGTGTCCGGCGCCGGCAAGATCTTGAAGCGGGAGCTGCGGGAGGGCTACGCGGCGGCTCAGGAAACGGCGGCACAGGAACTGGCGGCGCAGGAAACGGCCGGGGCGCAGGGGTAGTGGGTGGAACGCTGGCGGGCCTGAGGGTGGTGGAACTGTCCGGCATGGGGCCTGCCCCGCACGCGGCCATGATGCTGGCGGACCTGGGCGCCGAGGTGGTGCGCGTGGTGGGCCCGGCACCTCCCGTGGGCGGGTACCGTGTGGACACCCACCTCCAGCGCTCCCGCACCACGGTGCGCGCAGACCTGAAGAACGACGGCGAGCTGGCCTCGGTCCGGTCCCTTGTCGCCGCCGCCGACGTTTTGCTGGAGGGCTACCGCCCCGGGACCGCGGAACGGCTGGGGCTGGGTCCCGCGGAGTGCCTGGCCGCCAACCCCCGGCTTGTATACGCCCGCATGACCGGCTGGGGCCAGGACGGGCCCCTGGCGCAGCGGGCCGGGCACGACATCAACTACATTGCCCTGACCGGGGCCCTCCATGCGATGGGCCCGGCAGACCGGCCAGTCCCGCCGCTGAACCTGGTGGGCGACTTTGGCGGCGGCTCCCTGTTTGTGGTCACCGGCATCCTGGCCGCCCTCTGGGAGCGGGAGCGTTCGGGGCTGGGCCAGGTGGTGGACGCGGCCATGGTCGACGGCGTCAGCGTGCTCTCCCAGCTCATCCTCGAGCTGCGCTCCGTGGGGCTGTGGAACGACACCCGCGGAGCCAACCTGCTGGACGGCGCCGCCCCCTTTTACCGCACTTATGAATGCGCCGGCGGCGGATTCGTTGCCGTGGGCGCCATCGAGCCGCAGTTTTACGCGGCGCTGCTGGAGGGACTGGGGCTTGCCGGTTCCGGAAGCGCCGGTTCCGGAAGCGCCGGTTCCGGGTCCGGCAGTGCAGGCCTGCCCGACCGGGACGACCCCTCCCAGTGGCCGGCGCTCGCCGCAGTCCTGGCGGCCGCCTTTGCAACGCGGACACGGGACGCATGGGCGGAACTGTTCGAAGCCACTGACGCCTGCGTGACGCCCGTATTGACGTTTGCCGAAGCCGCCTTGCATCCCCACGTGGCCGCCCGCGGGACGCTTTCAGGCTCCGGGGCTGACATTGTGGCTGCCCCGGCTCCGCGTTTTTCCCGATCGGTAGCGCCGCCGTCTGGGACGGATGCGGCGGCTGCGGACATCGAGTCAATTCTCAACGCCTGGAGGGCACCATGATCAGCATTACGGGCCACGACCAGTTCACGGCGTGGCAGAACAAGGTGATGCCGCCCGTGGAGGAAGTCCGCCCGGGCGTGTGGTCCATCCCAGTCCCGTTTCCGGGCAACCCCATGCGCTACACCCTCGCCTACCTCCTGCTGGGTGACGGCGAGGCAGCGCTCGTGGACCCGGGCTGGGAGTCCGCCGAAGGGTGGGAAGCGCTCAAGGCGGGCTTTGCCGCGGCGGGGGCAACGGCGTCGGACATCACCGGCGTCGTGGCCACCCACTACCACCCCGACCACCTGGGCATGGCGGCGCGGCTGCGGGCAGGCGGGAGCAGCTGGATGGCCCTCGGTGAAAGGGAACGGCTGCCGGCGGACTGGTCGGCGGACATGGGGACGTTTGTGGCCGGCGACCGCACACAGTTCACGGCGTGGGGTGTGCCGGAGGCCTTGTTGGGCGAGGTGACGTTCCGGGCGGGGCAGTGGGAGGGGCTGCGCAGCATCGCGGAACCCGAGCTCAGGCTGGCGGACGGTGCCGTGCTGCCTGTGGCGGGCCTGGCCGTGCGCGTGCTGGCCACGCCGGGCCACACGCCGGGGCACATCTGCCTGCTCGACACGACAAACTCACTGCTCCTGACCGGGGACCACGTCCTGCCGCGGATCACCCCGCATGTCTCCCTCGAGGCGCACGGGCACGACAATCCTGTGGGGGACTACCTCCGTTCGCTGGACGTCCTGGCCGACGGGAACGCCATGGAGGTGCTGCCGGCCCACGAATACCGTTTCCGGGGGCTCGCGGCAAGGGTTGCCGAACTGCGCCGCCACACCCTGGGGCGCTCCGGCGAGGTGGCAGCCGTGCTGGTGGCCGGGAACGCCCGGACGGTGTGGGACGTGGCGAAGGAACTAACCTGGTCACGCGGTTTCGACTCGCTGCGCCACTTCACCCTGCGCCTGGCGCTCGCCGAAACGGCCAGCCACCTGGTGTACCTGCGCGGGCAGGGTGCGACCGTGGACATTGACATCCCCCGCGGCGCCTCCCGGGTTCCTTGAAAACTGGTGAGGCAGGTGCTGCACCGCCGATCCGGCAACACGCAGGTGCTGCCAGCAATGCGGCAAGGCCTACAGCGGCTCGGGGCGCTCCGGCGGGTCCGTGAAATCGCCCGCGGCGCGGCGGAAGCGGGCCAGGATGCCGGTCAGCGTGAGGAGGTCCTCCTCGGGAATGCCGGGCTGTTCAAACACGGCGCCGTTGAGCACGCGGGTGGCCCTTTCCACCAGCGTGCGCCCGGTGCCGGTCAGCACCACCAGGGTGGCACGGCCGTCGGTGGGGTGGGCCTCCCGGCGCACGAAGCCGTCCTTTTCCAGCCGGTCCACCACATTGGTCACGGACGTGGGATGCACCTGGAGGCGGGCGCTGGCGCTGGCCATGGGAAGCGCCCCGTCACGGGAAAAGGACAGCAGGCGCAGCATTTCCAGCCGCGCATAGGACAGCCCCAGGGGCTTGAGCACGGCATCAACCCGGCTGTACATGAGCTGGTGGGCTCGCATCACGGAAGAGAAAGCGGCCATGCCGTCCGCCGCATCGGTCCAGCCGTGCACAATCCACTGGCGCCTGGCCTCGGCGATGGGGTCCATGGGCAAGGGAACTGAAGCGGCCATGGGAATCCTTTCTCGCGGCTGGCGGTTCGGCCGGCGGTCGGACTGGCAGCTGGGGCCGGCGGTGGGGCCGGAACTGGGGCGGGTGACCCGCAGCTAAGCAACAATTTACTTGGAATACCTAGTAAATACTAGTAGTTCCTAGTAATCTGGACGCAGTGCCACCATTTTGGCAATTCCAGCAAAGGGGCTGTACATGAAGATCGTTGTGTTGATCAAGCAAGTGCCTGACACCTCGGATGAACGAACGCTTGACCCTTCCACCGGGTGGCTCAACCGAGACGCCGGGGACAACATCTTTGACGAGATCAACGAGCGCGCCCTGGAAGTGGCGCTCCAGGTCAAGGACAAGGACAAGTCCACCGAGGTGGCGGTGCTGGCCATGGGGCCTGCCGAAGCTGCCAAGGCCATCCGCAAGGCGCTTTCCATGGGAGCCGATTCCGGCATCCACATCCTGGACGATTCCCTCGCCGGGGCCGACGCCGTCAGGACGGCGGCCGTGCTGGCCGCGGCGCTGAAGGACGCTGGCGCCGACGTCATCCTGGCGGGCAACGAGTCCACCGACGGCCGCGGCGGCGTGGTCCCGGCCATGATCGCCGAACACCTGGGCCTGCCCCTGGCAGGCTCGCTGTCCACCATCACGCTGGCTGGAGACAAGGTTTCCGGGGAGCGCCAGGACGACAACGGAACGCTGTCCGTCAGTTCCGGGCTCCCCGCCGTGGTGACCGTGACCGAGCGCACCGCCGAGGCCCGCTTCCCCAACTTCAAGGGCATCCTGACCGCAAAGCGCAAGCCCGTGGCCACCCTGGCGGTGTCCGGGCTGGACGTTCCGGCAACCCCTGCCCGCACGGTGATTGTCTCCAGTGCAGAAAGGCCGGCCCGTGTGGCGGGCACCAAGATTGTTGACGAGGGCAACGCCGGCACGCTGCTGGCCGAATACCTCATTGAAAACCGTTTGGTCTAGGAAGGGCTGGGCATGGCAAACATTGTGGTTTTTGTTGAACTGAACCGCCAGGGCGGCGTTTCGGCCTCGGCCCGCGGGCTGCTGGCTGCGGCCGCATCCCTGGGCACCCCCGTGGCCGTGGTGGCGTCCCCGGCAAACCTGACCGACGACGCCGTCGCCCACCTGGGCGGGCTGGGCGCCACCGCGATCTACCAGGCTGTGGGGGCGGATGCCGCCACCGTGCTGGGCACGCCCGCCGTGGACGCGCTGGCCAACGCCGTGGCAGCCCTGGCGCCCGCCGCCGTGCTGGCCGCACACTCCGTCGACGGGCGCGAGGTTGCAGCCCGGCTCGCCGTTCGGACGGGCGGGGCGCTGATTGCGGACGCCGTGTCCGTGCGGGAGGACGCCGGGCGGATCGTGGCCGGGCACTCGGTCTTTGGCGGCACATATTCAGTGGAGTCCGCGGTCGACGGCGGACTGCCCGTCATCACCATCCGCCAGGGAGCCATCGACGGTGCCGCCCCCGCTGCCACCGCCGAAGTCAGCACCGTGGCCCTGGCGCCCGGCAGCGGGGCCCGGATCGATTCCGCCAACGACGCCCCGGCAACCAGCAGCCGCCCCGAGCTGCGGGCCGCCAAGACGGTGGTCTCCGGCGGGCGCGGCTTGGGCTCGAAGGAAAACTTTGTCCTGGTGGAACAGCTGGCCGACGCGCTCGGCGCGGCCGTCGGGGCATCCCGTGCCGCCGTCGACGCCGGCTATGTGGCCCAAACGGCGCAGGTGGGCCAGACGGGCGTCAGCGTATCGCCGCAGCTCTACATTGCCCTCGGCATCTCCGGCGCCATCCAGCATAGGGCGGGCATGCAGACCGCCAAGACCATTGTGGCCATCAACAAGGACGGCGACTCGCCCATTTTTGACGTGGCCGACTTTGGCGTGGTGGGCGACGTGTTCACCGTGGTGCCGCAGCTGATGGAGGCACTGGCGGCCCGAAAGGCGTAACGGTGGCCGGCCCCAGCGGGCATCTGCCTCCCAGACCTGTTAGAAATAAGGCAGTTGAAAGGCGCCCGCGGTGCCGCAGGAAGTTTTCCCGAAAGAGGTTCATAACTGATGTCGACCCCCGCAAAGAATAAGTCCGGGAGCAGCAACCGGTGGGCCAAGCCTGCCATGGTGGGGGCCGGCGTCGTCCTGGTCCTGCTGGTGCTGGTGCTGGCCGCGCGCTGGTTCACGGGCCTGGACGGGGTGAAGTCGTGGATGGTGACGTACCCGGGCCAGTCCGAACTGCCCGCCACGGCGCCCGTCGGGTTCCCGGCCTGGCTGGGCTGGCAGCACTTTTTGAACGTGTTCTTCATTGTGCTGATCATCCGGTCAGGCTGGCAGGTGCGCACCTCCAAGCGGCCCCCGGCCCACTGGATCCGCAACAACAAGGGCCTCATCAAGACGAAGAACCCACCCACCAAAATCAGCCTGGACCTGTGGTTCCACCTGAGCCTGGATGCCTTGTGGGTGCTCAACGGGCTGATCTTCATCATCGTCATCCTCGCCACCGGACAGTGGCTGCGGATTGTGCCCACCACCTGGGACGTTTTCCCCAACGCCGTCTCGGCGGGGCTGCAATACCTGTCCCTGAACTGGCCCACGGAGAACGGCTGGGTGAACTACAACTCGCTGCAGCTGCTCACCTACTTCCTGACCGTGTTCATTGCCGCGCCGCTGGCGATCCTCACCGGCATCCGGATGTCGGGCGCCTGGCCGAAGAACGCCAAGGCATTGAACAGGGCCTACCCCATTGAGCTGGCCCGCAGGGTCCACTTCCCCGTCATGCTGTATTTTGTCCTGTTCATCATTGTGCACGTGACGCTGGTGCTGGCCACCGGCGCGCTGCGCAACCTCAACCACATGTATGGTTCCAGCGACGCCGTGAACTGGTGGGGCTTTGGCATCTTTGCCTTCTCCCTGCTGGTCATTGTGGGCGCCTGGTTCGCTGCCCGCCCCCTGTTCCTGAGGCCGATCGCCTCATTGACGGGCAAGGTCAGCAAGTAAGGTCCCGCACCCGGCCCACCAGGCACGGGCGGGACGGAACGATGGGCCAAGGCCCGCAAACGTCAAGGGAGACGCCATGTATTCACTCACCGAGGACCAGCAGGCAATTGTGGAAATGGTGCGTGACTTTGCCGCCACGTCGCTGGCCCCCCACGCCGCCGACTGGGACGAGAACAAGCACTTCCCGGTGGACGTGCTGGCCGAGGCCGGGGCCCTGGGCATGGGCGGCATTTACGTGGGCGAGGACTACGGCGGCTCCGGGATGACCCGCACGGACGCCGTGCTGATCTTTGAGGAGCTGGCGGCGGCCGATCCCTCCATCGCCGCCTACATCTCCATCCACAACATGGTGGCCTGGATGATCGACGCCTTTGGCAATGACGCCCAGCGGGCCCGCTGCCTGCCGGGACTGACCGCCATGACCGAGCTGGGCAGCTACTGCCTCACCGAACCCGGGGTGGGCTCCGACGCCGGTGCCCTGGCAACGCGTGCCGTGCGCGACGGCGGCGACTACGTCATCAACGGCACCAAGCAGTTCATCTCCGGGGCCGGCACCTCGGCCTGGTACGTGGTCATGGCCCGCACCCAGGACACCGGCAGCCACGGCATCTCCGCCATCATCGTCCCCAACGGCACGCCCGGCCTGTCCTTCGGCGCGGAAGAGAAAAAGATGGGCTGGCGGGCCCAGCCCACCCGCCAGGTGGTCTTTGAGGACGTCCGGGTCCCCGTCTCCAACCGGCTGGGCGAGGAGGGCGACGGCTTCATGATCGCCATGAAAGGCCTCAACGGCGGCCGCGTCAACATCGGCGCCTGTTCGCTGGGCGGGGGCCGGGCAGCCTTTGAAAAGTCCGTGGCCTACCTGAAGGAACGGCAGGCCTTCGGCGGCCCCCTCATCAAGCAGCAGCACCTCCTCTTTGAGCTGGCGGACATGGACACCGAGTTGGAGACCGCCCGCACCATGCTGCTGCGCGCGGCCGCGGCCCTGGAGGACGGGGACGCAGACCTGGTCAAGCTGTGCGCCATGGCCAAGCGCGTGGCCACCGACACCGGCTTCCACGTGGCCAACCAGGCACTCCAGCTCCACGGCGGCTACGGCTACCTCTCCGAATACGGCCTGGAGAAGATCGTCCGCGACCTCCGTGTCCACCAAATCCTGGAGGGCAGCAATGAAATCATGCGCCTGATTGTGGGCCGCTTGGCGGTGGAAAAGGCATGAGCGAAAACAGGGAACGTGCCGCGCGTGAGGGTGCGGCGGGCGGCAAGTTGCAGGAGGATGGGCCTATGGAGAACACTGACGTTCTGGTGCAGCGCACCGGACACCTGGGCCACATAGTCCTCAACCGGCCGCAGGCCATGAATGCGCTCAACCACGGCATGATCCAGGCCGTGGCCCGGGCCCTGGACGCCTGGGAGACGGACGACGGCGTTGCCACCGTCCTGATTTCCGGTGCCGGTGAGCGGGGCTTGTGTGCCGGCGGGGACATCGTCACGATCTACCACGACGCCCGCACCGGCGGCAACGCCACTGAGCAGTTCTGGCGCGACGAATACCACCTCAACGCCCGCATCAAGCGCTACCCCAAACCCGTGGTGGCCCTCATGGACGGTGTGGTCCTGGGCGGGGGAGTGGGCATTTCCGCCCACGCCTCCCACCGGGTGGTCACCGAGCGCTCCCGCGTGGGCATGCCCGAAACCGGCATCGGCTTTGTCCCCGACGTGGGCGGGAACTACCTGCTCTCCCGCGCCCCCGGGGAGCTGGGCACGCACGCAGCGCTCACCGGCAGCATGGTCAGCGGCGCGGACGCCGTGGCCATGGGACTGGCCGACCACTTCGTGGACTCCGCGAACCTGGCCCCGCTGGTGGCCGCACTGTCCGAGCGGCCCGCAAGCGCCGCCGTCGCACTTTACGGGCAGGTCCCGCCGGCCTCGGCACTGCTGGCCGAGCGGGCCTGGATTGACGACGCCTATGCCGGGGACGACGCCGGCGCCATCGTTGCGCGGCTGGCCCGCCGCAGCGAGCCGCTGGCCGCCAAGGCCGCGGCCACCATTGCGGCAAAGTCGCCCACGGCCGTCACCGTGACCTTGCAGGCCCTGCGGCGGGCGCGCGTGCTCGACTCGCTCGAGGACGCGTTGGACCAGGATTTGAGGGTGTCCCTGCGGGCACTGCGCTGGCCCGACTTCGCCGAGGGGATCAGGGCGCAGCTGGTCGACAAGGACCGCAACCCGGCCTGGTCCCCGGCAGCGCTCGCGGACGTGCCCGCGGAAGTGGTGGCAGGCGCATTTGAAGACCTCGGCCCGCATGAACTGGGCCTGGGAAAGCTACGGAATGGAATGGTGGCAGGGCAATGAGCAATGACGCAGCGAAGCGGACTGTTGGGTTTATCGGGCTGGGGCACATGGGCGGGCCCATGGCGGCGAACCTGGTGAAGGCCGGGTACCAGGTCACCGGCTTTGACGTGGTGCCGGCGGCCCTGGAAGCGGCGCGGTCAGCCGGAGTTTCGGTGGCGGCTTCCTCTGCCGAGGCTGCCGCGGGCGCGGACGTGGTCATCACCATGCTCCCGGCGGGAAAGCACGTCTTTGCCGCCTACGAAGGCGACGGCCCCGGCGGCGGGCTGCTCGCCGCGGCCAAGCCAGGCTCCCTGTTCCTGGAGTGCTCCACGATTGCCGTGGAGGACGCCCGGACGGCACACGAAATGGCGCTGGCCGCCGGCCACCACAGCCTGGATGCGCCCGTCTCCGGCGGTGTCATGGGTGCCGAGGCCGGGACGCTGACGTTCATGGTGGGCGGCACAGCGGACGACTTTGCGGACGCCGCCGAGATTTTTGAAGTCATGGGCCGGCGCATTGTCCACTGCGGCGGGCCGGGTGCCGGGCAGGCCGCCAAGGTCTGCAACAACATGATCCTGGGTGTTTCCATGATCGCCGTGAGCGAGGCCTTCGTGCTCGGCGAGCAGCTGGGCCTGACCCACCAGGCGCTTTACGACGTCGCCGCGAACGCTTCCGGCCAGTGCTGGGCGCTGACCACCAACTGCCCCGTCCCCGGGCCGGTCCCCGCCAGCCCGGCCAATCGCGACTACCAGCCCGGATTCGCCGGCGCCCTCATGGCCAAGGACCTGGGCCTGGCCGTGGAGGCGCTGAACGCGACGGGCGTGGAGGCGTCCTTGGGGCGTGCCGCCGAGGAAATCTACCGCGAGTTTGCCCTGGGCGGCGGGGCTGGAACCGACTTCTCCGGCATCATCAACACCATCCGGGCGGCATCCCACGCGGCCGCCCCCGAACAGTAAGGCACACCCGCCAATGGGCACATATTCCTTGATCCTGACCGAACAGCGCGGCCGGGTGGGCCTCATCACGCTCAACCGCCCGGAGGCCCTCAACGCCCTCAGCGACGCCATGGGCCGCGAAATCCTGGCCGCCGCGCAGGCGTTCGACGCCGACCCGGGAGTGGGTGCCATTGTCATCACCGGCTCCTCCCGGGCCTTTGCCGCCGGTGCGGACATCAAGGAAATGGCGGGGAAGTCCTCCGTGGAGATGTACCAGCTGGACTGGTTCTCCGCGTGGGACGCCCTGGCCCGGGTGCGCACCCCCATGATTGCCGCCGTCGCCGGCCATGCGCTGGGCGGCGGCTGCGAGCTGGCCATGATTGCCGACTTCATCATTGCCGCCGACAACGCCAAGTTCGGCCAGCCGGAAATCAAGCTGGGAGTCATTCCCGGCATGGGCGGCTCGCAGCGGCTCACCCGCGCCGTCGGCAAGGCCAAGGCCATGGAAATGGTGCTGACCGGGCGCATCATGGGCGCCGTGGAGGCCGAGCAGGCGGGCCTCGTGGCACGCGTGGTGCCCGTGGATTCCCTGCTGGACGACGCCCTCGCCACGGCCGCAGAGATTGCCGCCATGTCCAAGCCCGTGGCCATGACCGCCAAGGAGGCCGTCAACGCCGCCTACGAGTCCACCCTGGCGGAGGGCGTGCGCCTGGAACGCCGGCTCATCTTCTCCTGCTTCGCCACGGAGGACCAGAAGGAAGGGATGGCGGCGTTCACCGAAAAGCGCCCCGCCGAGTTCAAGCACCGCTAGCCTGCCGGCGGCTGAGCCTGTCGAACCCCCAGGGATACCGGAACGGACAAATGAGTTTGATATATCGGGATCCATTGTCCGTTCCGGCATCCCGCCGAACCCCGCCGAGTTGGTGATCCGCCCAAACGCATGTACTGTTGAGGACGCAACGCGGGGTGGAGCAGTTCGGTAGCTCGCCGGGCTCATAACCCGGAGGTCACAGGTTCAAATCCTGTCCCCGCAACCGAGATGAGGAAAGTCCCCGGCCGGCTGGCCGGGGACTTTCCGTTTTCCGGGTGCGATTCGCAGCCTGCCGGACAGGTCTCTACGCCGGATAAATAGCCACCTCGGCCGCCTTGACCACAAAGAAAACGGCCGATCCCGGCTCCAGCCCCAGGTCCGCCATGGCCGCGGGGGAGATGTCCGCCGCCAGCCGGCCGGCCCGCACGCGGATGTGGTCACCGTGCGGTTCCAGCTCCGTCACCGCCACCGGAAAGCAGTTGCGTGGGCTGCCCTGCGGCGGAGCCAGGAACACTGACACGGCCGACGGCGGGAACGCCGCCAGGCCCTCCGTCCCACCGCCCGCGGGGGTGCCGGCCCCTGCGAAGCCGCCGGTCAGGCGGCCGGCGACCAAGCCGGCGTCGGCCGTTTGGACGGAGGTGCCGGTGACGGAACCGGTCAGGACATTCAGCCCGGCCAGCGAGGCCGCAAAGCTGCTCCGCGGATGGGCCAGGACGGCAGCCGTGGGCCCGGATTCCACGATCCGGCCGCGGTCCATGACGATGATCCGGTCTGCGAGCATGAGGGCGTCGAGGACATGGTGGGTGACGATGATGGCGCGTCGGCCGGCCAGCACCCGCTTGAGCAGGCTGCGCAGGAACGGGGCGCTGTTGATGTCCAGGGCGGCCATGGGCTCGTCCAGCAGCAGGAGTTCCGGATCGGTTGCCAGTGCCCGGGCCAGGGCCACGCGCTGGGCCTGCCCGCCGGAGAGCTGGGCGGGCCTGCGGGCGGCAAGTTCCAGGGCGTCCACCTCGCCGAGCCAGTGCCGTGCCACGGCGCTTGATTCCGCCCGGCCCAGCCCTTTGCTGCGCGGGCCGAAGGCAACGTTGTCCAGCACGCTCAGGTGTGGGAACAGCAGTGGATCCTGCGCCAGCATTCCCACCCCGCGGGCGTGTGGGGGCAGCCACAGCGGTGCCGGCCCGGTGCGGAACAAGGCGCGGGCACCCAAGGTGGCGTGGCCGGCGTCGGGCTTGAGGAGCCCGGCCACAATCTGCACCACCGTGGATTTGCCCGCCCCGTTGGGGCCCATGACGGCCAGGGTTTCGGCCGGGCCCACGGACAGCGACACGTCAAGGTGGCGCCCGGCGATGGTGGCGTTGAGTTCGAGGGTCACGGCCGGGCCGCATCTGTGCCGGTGTCCGCCGGGATGTCGGCGCGGGCGCCACCTTGCGGGTCCCGGCCGGAGGCCCCACGGGGCGGCAGCCGCGGCGCGCGGTACGTCAGCCCCACCACCACCACGGCCACGGCGATCAGCAGGAAGGACAGGGCCACGGCGGCGTCGGGATCGGTCTCTCGCTGCAGGTAGATTTCCAGTGGAAGCGTGCGGGTGACTCCCTGCAGGCTGCCGGCAAAGGTCAGCGTGGCGCCGAATTCGCCCAGGCTGCGGGCGAAGGCCAGCACGGCCCCGGACACCAGCCCGGGCAGCACCAGGGGCAGCGTGATCCGGCGCAGAACGGTGGAGGGGCGCGCGCCAAGGGTGGCGGCGACGGCCTCATACCGCTGCCCGGCCGTGCGCAAGGTGCCCTCCAGGCTCAACACCAGGAATGGCAGGGCCACGAATGCCTGCGCCATGACCACCGCCGTCGTGGAAAAGGCGATGTTGATTCCGGCCAGGGACAGCGACTTGCCGATCAGCCCCTCCCGGCCAAAGGTGTACAGCAGCGCCAGGCCGCCCACCACCGGCGGCACCACCAGCGGCAGCAGGATCAGCGCCCGCAGGATCCGCTGCCCGGTGAACCGCGCCCTCGCCAGGACCAGCGCCAGCGGGACGCCAAAAACAATGCAGAGCGCCGTGCTGGCTGCGGCCGTCTTGAGGCTCAGCAGCAGGGCGGCACGCGAGGAATCCGAGGTGATGAGGGGGATGAAGTTGCCCCAATTGACCTTGGCCACCATGCCCAGCAGCGGCAGCAGGATGAAGAGTGCGCCGGCCGCCGCCAGGGCGAAAACCCACCGCGGCACCGCCTGGTACTCCCACCTCTTGACGGCCTTGCGGCGGCCCGGCCCAGGCGGTCCCGCGCTATGGTGCGCCAAAACCGGCATCGCCGAGCACCTTCTGCCCGTCAGGCCCCGTGACCAGTTTGATGAAGGCCGCAGCCAATTCCGGGTTTTTGGTGGTGGAGACCGTGGTGATCGGGTACTTGTTGACAGTGGGGTTTGCGAGCGTGAGCGGCACCGCCTTGACTTTGCTTCCCGCCGTCGTGGCGTCCGTGACGTACACCAGGCCGGCATCGGCCTCGCCGGAGGTGACCTTGCCCAGGACGCTGGTGACGTTAAGTTCCTCACTCACCGGTCTAACCACGACGCCGGCGCTTGCCTCGTCTGCCTTGGCGGCGGCCCCGCAGGGGACCTGGGCGGCGCAGACCACCACCTTGACGCCCGGCTTGGCGAGGTCGGCAAAGGAGGTGATGCCCGCCGGGTTGTTGGGCGGCACCACGATGGTCAGGACGTTGGTGGCAAAGACGGCGGGGGTGCCGGAGACCAGTTTGGCATTGCTGAGCTTCTTCATGTTTGCCTGGTCGGCCGAGGCAAAAACGTCCGCCGGGGCCCCTTCAACAATCTGGGTGACCAGCGTGGAGGAACCGTCAAAACTTAGGGACACCTTGACCTTCGGGTTGGCCGCCTCAAACTGCGTAGCCAGCTCGCTAAACGTCTTTTTCAGCGACGCGGCTGCAAACACCGTCAGCGTTCCGGAAAGCCCGGCCGTGCTGCCCGCCGATGTCGACGCACCGGGTGTGGCGGCGCCTCCCGAGCACGCGGCCAGGGACATGGCGACAAGGACGGCGGCTGCTGCGGCGGCCGGCTTGCGGAACAGCTTCTTCATGGCTTGGCCCCTTGGGGGATTTCGATGATCACGGTGGTTGACTTGACCACGGCGGTGGCCACGGAGCCGGGTTCCAGCTTCAGGTCCCGGACGGCCTCGCTGCTCATGAGGGACACCACGCGGAACGGGCCGCACTGCAATTCCACCTGCGCCATCACCTTGTCCATGATGACGCTGGTGACCAGGCCCACGAACCTGTTGCGCGCCGAACTGCCCACGCCTGTTGGATCGTCCGGCAACTGGGACTGCGCCTTGGCCAGTTCCGCCAGCTCCGTCCCCTCAATGGCGATGCGCCCCTGCTTGTCCTTGTGGCCATGGAGCGTGCCGTTGTCCAGCCAGCGCCGGACGGTGTCGTCGCTGACGCCCAGGAAGCGGGCGGCTTCGGAAACGCGGATTAGTGCCATTTCGGCAGTCTATAACCTCAACTGCGGAAGTCCAAGGGTGTTTCAGCCGTAGATGCTGAAACGGTGATTGTGGCTCGGAACTGTCCGCAGCGGCGGCTCGGGACTGCGGAACGGGCAGGGAGTTTCAGTCCCGGCTACAGCCCCGCCAGCCGGTCCGAAAGTGCCATGTGCCCGGCATCCACCACGCGGGCCTCGGGGTGGTCCACGTGCCACGCCATGATTTGCCGCGCGCCGGTGGCGTACGGAATGCGGGCGGCAAAGCCGGGCACGTAGCGCTTGATCTTGGCGTTGTCGAAAATGACTGAATGGGACTTGTCGCCCAGCAGCCCGGGTCCCAGCTCCGGAGCGGCGGCGGCAATCGTGTCGCTGGCAACGTGAACCAGCACGGGGTCATCGACGTCCGCCGCGGCGGCAACGGCGCGGTACACGGCATCCCACGGCAGCACCTCGTCGGAGGTGATCGTGAAGGATTCACCCACGGCCGCGGCCAGTCCGAGCAGGCCCGTGAACGCGACGGCAAAGTCGTCGGCGTGCGTGAGCGTCCACAGCGAGGTCCCGTCCCCGTGCACCACCACCGGCAGCCCGGCGCGCATGCGGTGCACATCGGTCCAGCCAAACAGCAGCGGCAGCCGGGTCGCGTCATAGGTGTGCGAGGGGCGCACCACCGTGACGGGGAACCCCTGCGAGCGGTACGCAGTGACAAACACGTCCTCGCAGGCGATCTTGTCCCGTGAGTACTGCCAGAACGGGTTGCGCAGCGGCGTGGACTCCGTGATGGGCAGTCTCAGCGGCGGCTTCTGGTAGGCCGAGGCCGAGCTGATGAAAATGTACTGCCCGCAGCGCCCGGCAAAAAGCTTCACAGCCGCCCGGGCCTGCTCCGGCACAAAGGTGACAAAGTCCGCCACCACATCAAAGCGCCGCCGCCCAAGCACCGCGGACACCGCAGCAGGGTCGCGGACATCCGCCACCAGCTGCTCGACGCCGGCAGGCACCGGCCGCTCGGACCCCACCCCGCGATTGAGCACAGTGACGTTGAATCCGAGGGCCACGGCCCGGGCCACTGCGGCCGCACTGATGACGCCTGTCCCCCCGACAAACAGCACCCGCAGTCCGGGCAGTGCTACAAGTGGGCCCGGACGTGCGGTGCCGGGTCCGGGCTGGTCCAGCCACCGCAGGTCGTCGT
Source organism: Arthrobacter sp. A2-55 (assembly GCF_025548615.1). Taxonomy (NCBI): domain Bacteria; kingdom Bacillati; phylum Actinomycetota; class Actinomycetes; order Micrococcales; family Micrococcaceae; genus Arthrobacter; species Arthrobacter sp. A2-55. The sequence goes on from NZ_JAJLOZ010000032.1 coordinate 43,023, forward strand.
TGTAGCCGCTCACCAGGCGTAGTCCTCCGGGGCAGTCTTGGGGCCGGGGAAAATTTGGTCCAGCTGCGCCAGCGCGTCAGCATCCAGGGAGACCTCCAGTGCGCGGAGCCCGGCCGCCAGCTGATCAGAGGTCCGCGGCCCGATGATGGGTGCGGTCACTGCCGGCTGGTGCAGCAGCCAGGCCAGGGCGATGTCGCCCGGCTCCTGGCCCCGCTGTGCGGCAAACGATTCAAACGCCGCGATGTCGTCAGCAAAGGCTTCCAGCGCCTGGGCGGCGCGGCCACCCAACCGGCGGACGCCGTCGTGCTCCTTCTTCAGCACCCCGCCCAGCAGGCCGCCGTGCAGGGGCGACCACGGCAGCAGCCCCAGCCCGTAGTGCTGGGCCGCCGGGATCACCTCGCGCTCCACGCTGCGCTGCATGAGGCTGTAGATGGACTGCTCGCTGACCAGGCCGGTGACGGGGCGGCGCGCGGCGGCCTCCTGCGCGGCGGCAATGTGCCAGCCGGCAAAATTGGAGCTGCCGGAGTAGATGATCTTGCCTTGCTGGACCGCCACGTCCACCGCCTGCCAAATCTCATCCCACGGTGTTCCGCGGTCCACATGGTGGAACTGGTAGAGCTCAATGTGGTCCGTCTGCAGGCGCTTCAGGCTCGCATCCAGGGCGCGGCGGATGTTCAGCGCGGACAGGTGCGAGTCGTTGGGCTTGTGGCTCATCCGGCCGTAGACTTTCGTGGCCAGCACCGTGTCATTCCGCCGTCCGCCGCCCTTGGCAAACCAGCGGCCGATGATTTCCTCGGTCCAGCCCCGGTGGTCCTCGCCGCCGTAGGCATTGGCCGTGTCGAAGAAGTTCAGCCCTGCCTCGCGCGCCTCATCCATGATGCGGTGGGCGTCGGCCTCCTGCGTGTGCGGGCCAAAGTTCATGGTGCCCAGGCACACCCGCGAAACCTCCAGCCCGCTGCGGCCCAAATGTGTGTACTTCATGGCAGTTTGATCCCTTCACTGGTGGATGCCGGCTGCCCGCCTGGCGCCTGCTTGCCCGCAGCGTGGCTGCCTGCCCAGGAGGACAGCAGCTTGAGGGCGTCCTGCGACGGGGAGCCGTTCCGGGCGGTGAAAGTCCGCACGCTTTGCTCGGGGTCGTCCGGCAGCAGGAGCTGCTCAAAGTCGAGCTCAAGGTCCCCGACCACGCCGTGGTGCAGCCTCAGCGTGCCGGAGGACCTCCGGGCCACTGTGTGGCGTGCCCACCACTGGCGGAAGTCCTCGCTGTTGACCGCCAGCTCGCCCACCAGCGCGCTGGCCTGGGGGTCGCCGGGGTGCCGGCCCACATCGGCCCGCAGGGCTGCGACGGCATCTGCCGCGGCCCCATGCCAGTCCCGGAACAGCACCCGGGCGGCGGGGTCCAGCATGATCCACCGCGTGTAGTTCCGCTGTTCGCGCGCCATGGCCGGAAAGTCGGCCAGCAGCAGGCGGCCCATCCGGTTGGCTGCCAGGACGTCCGTGCGCCGTCCCAGCACGACGGCGGGCACGTCGCCCAGGGCGTCCAGCAGCTGCCGCACGGGTGGCCGCACCCGCTGGGCGGCCGGCGGGTCCACGGCCTGCCCGCCGCAATTGTCCAGCAGGTCAAGCATGTGGGCCGATTCGGCCTCGCTCAGCTGCAGCGCGCGGGCCACGGAGGCCAGCACGGAGCGGGAGGGGTGGATGTTGCGGCCCTGTTCCAGCCGTGTGTAGTAGTCGGTGGAGACGTCCGCCAGCCGGGCCACCTCCTCCCGCCGCAGCCCCGGCACGCGCCGGGCGTTGTAGACGGTGTCCGGATCCGGTTGGAGCCGGGCACGCATGGCGGACAGGAACTTGCCGAACTCAACGCTTTGACCCATGCCACCATTGTGCCCCGGCACGGCGGATCAATCCATCGCCGTGGGTAGGACTGTGAAACCTAGGATGGGCCCGCACCTGCTTGTGGCTCCTTCCGCGGCCGGCGGGCCGTAGGCTGGGGGAAACCGCTTTCTCTGGGCGGCTTGCATGAAAGGAAAAAAGTTGGACATGACTGAATCAACCCCGAGGGGAACGGCCGTACCGGAGCTGGCCCTTAACAACGGCGTGCGGATCCCGCAACTGGGTTTCGGCGTCTTTCAGATACCGCCGGAGGAAACGCGCGTTGCCGTGGGGGAGGCCCTCAGGGCAGGCTACCGCCACATTGACACTGCTGCGGCGTACCGCAACGAGTCCGGCGTGGGGGCCGCCCTGGCGGAGTCAGGCCTGCCGCGCGGGGACGTCTTCATCACCACCAAGCTGCGCAATGGCGAACAGTCCAGCCCCCGGGCCGCCTTCGAGGCCAGCCGCAAGGCACTGGGCGTTGACTGGATCGACCTGTACCTGATCCACTGGCCCGTCCCGTCGCAGGGGCTGTTCACCCAGGCGTGGAAGGAATTGGAGTCCCTGCAGGCGGACGGCATGGTCCGGGCCATCGGCGTTTCCAACTTCCTGCCGGAGCACCTCGACGAACTGCTGGCCGGAGCCACCGTGGTGCCGGCCGTCAACCAGTTTGAGCTGCACCCCACGTTCCAGCAGGCGGAGCTGGCGGCCAAGAGCCGCAGCCACGGCCTGGCCGTGGAGGCCTACAGCCCGCTGGGGCAGGGCAAGGACCTCGGCAGTGCCGCCGTCACGGGGCTGGCGGCGAAATACGGTGCCACGCCGGCGCAAATCGTGCTGGCCTGGCACCTGGGGATGGGCAACATCGTGATCCCCAAGTCCGCCACGCCCGCACGCATCCGGGAGAACCTGGCTGCAGCGGCCATTTCGCTGACCCCGGAGGAACTGGGCCTGATCTCAGCCCTGGAAACTGGCGAACGCATCGGGGCGGACCCTGCCCTCGCGGCGTTCACGCAGATGTAGGCCGCCCGCCGGACGGTCCAAATCCGGACGGTCCAAATCCGCCGAAAGCACAGCAATGGCGGGCAGATGTGGAATCTGCCCGCCATTGCTGTGCAGTCGGCGCCTAGAGCTTGTCGAAATCCGCCTCGTCTACGGTGTCGGTCTCCGCAGCCGGCGCGATGGCGGCCTGTGCCGGTGCGCCGCCGGACTTCAGGGCGGCCAGGCGGGCTTCCACCTCGGTCTGCTCGCCCAGGTCCTCCAGGCTGTTGAACTGTGCGTCCAGGCTGGAGGCTGCGAGCTCGTTCTGGCCGCGGACCTTGGCCTCTTCGCGGCGGATCTTGTCCTCGAAGCGGCTGACCTCGCTGGTGGGGTCCATGATGTCGATGCTCTTGAGGGCGTCGTTGACCTGCAGCTGGGCATCCGCCGTCTTGGAACGGGCAATCAGCTCGTTGCGCTTGCTGGCGAGTTCAGACAGCTTGCCCTGCATTTGCTGCAGGCCGGTCTTGAGCTTGTCCACCACATCCGTCTGGGCGGCAATGTTGGGTGCGGCAGCCTTGGCCTCGTTCTCCGAGGAAATCTGGCGCTGCAGGGCCACCTTGGCGAGGTTGTCAAACTTCTGCGCGTCCGTGGGATTGCCTGCCGTGCGGAACTCGTCGGCCTTGCGGCTGGCGGCGAGGGCCTTGGAGCCCCAGTCCTGGGCGTTCTTCACGTCCTCGTTGTAGTCGTCTTCGAGCATGCGCAGGTTGCCGATGGTCTGTGCCACCGCGCCCTCGGCCTCGGTGATGTTCGCCTTGTAGTCGCGCACCATCTGGTCAAGCATCTTCTGCGGATCCTCGGCCTGGTCCAACAGCGAATTGATGTTGGCCTTCGCCAACTGTGCAATCCGGCCGAAAATTGACTGCTTTGCCATTCTTTTCCCCTTATTTTTGCTATTGAAGAACATCAGTGGTCGGTCTCTTTGCGTCGTGCTGGCCAAACATTTCCTTTGAGTCTAGCGACTCCGTTACCTGCTGAACG
>NZ_JAJLOZ010000033.1:0-45175 GCF_025548615.1 Arthrobacter sp. A2-55
CCTCTACGATTTGAACGGGCGCCTGCTGACAGTCCGCAAACATGGCACCAGCAAGTTCATGCACCCAGGCGGCAAGCCCGAGGCAGGCGAAAGCGCCGCGCAGGCCGGCTCGCGTGAATTAGCCGAAGAAATCGGTGTCCGTGTAGACGCCACCAGCCTTGAACTCATGGGCGTTTGGACAGGGACCGCCGCCAACGAATCCAATACCGACATTGAGGCCACGGTCTTCACTGCGCCGGGGACATGGGACGCCAGCGGCATCGAAGCAGCTGCCGAAATCGCGGAGCTGCGGTGGATGGACGTGGCTGATGCCAGCAACTTTGACGACCTCGCACCGCTTCTCACCGAGTACGTCCTTCCCCGGCTGGGCCGCTGACCCGGGTCTCGACGCGCTCGCAGAGCTCGCTGCTCGACCACCGGAAACCAGCCCGTCAGGCCTCTCCGGGCACCGCCGCGTCGGAAACAGCCGCCACTGCCTGGGCAAACTGGGTGTCGTGCAGCTCGGCGTAACGCCCCCCGCGGGCCATGAGCTCGTCGTGGGTGCCCCGCTCCACGATCTGCCCGGCCTCAACCACCAGGATGGCGTCGGCGGAGCGGATGGTGGAAAGCCGGTGGGCAATAACCAGCGCGGTGCGGCCCTCCAAGGCCTCGCCCAGGGCAGCCTGCACGGCGGCCTCGTTCGTGGAGTCCAGGGCCGCCGTCGCCTCATCCAAAATCACCACGGCAGGCTGGACCAGCAGCAGCCGGGCAATGGTCAGGCGCTGGCGTTCACCGCCTGAAAGCCGGTAGCCGCGCTCCCCCACCACGGTGTCCAGGCCGTCCGGCAGCGCTTCCGCAAATGCCGAAAGCCGCGCCCGCTTCAGCACGTCCCACAGCTCGGCATCCGTGGCCGTCGGCTTGGCCAGGCGCAGGTTCGAACGGATGGATTCGTGGAACAGATGCCCGTCCTGGGTCACCATGCCCACGCCCGCGCGCAGCCCGTCAAAGGTCAGGTCCCGCACGTCCACGCCGCCAATGGAAACCGACCCGGAGTCGACGTCGTACAGGCGTGAAAGCAGCTGCGCAATGGTGGACTTCCCCGCACCGGAGGAACCGACCAGCGCCACAGTCTGCCCGGGTTCGGCGCGGAAGGAGATGCCGTGGAGCACCTGCTCGCCGCCGCGGGTGTCCAGCACGGCCACGTCCTCCAGGGATGCCAGGGAAACCTTGTCGGCGGAGGGGTAGGCGAACTTCACGTCGGAAAATTCAATGGCCAGCGGCCCGGCCGGCACCGAAACCGCGGAGGGCTTCTCCGCAATCAACGGCTTCAAATCGAGGATCTCAAACACGCGGTCAAAGGAGACCAGCGCGCTCATGATGTCCACGCGGGCGTTGGCCAGGGCGGTGAGCGGGGCATAAAGGCGGGTCAAAAGCAGTGCCAGCACGACGACGTCGCCCGGCTTCAGCGATCCGCCGATGGCCAGGGTGCCGCCCAGGCCGTACACCAGCGCCAGGGCCAGGGAGGACACCAGCATAAGCGCGGTGAAGAACACGAACTGCATGATGGCCGTCCGCACGCCGATGTCGCGGACCCGGCTGGCCCGGGAGGCGAATTCGCGCGACTCCTCCGCGGGCCGGCCAAAGAGCTTGACCAGGGTGGCGCCCGGGGCGGAGAAGCGCTCCGTCATCTGGGTGCTCATGTCCGCGTTCAGGTCCGCTGCTTCGCGGCGCAGCCCGGCCAGCCGGCGGCCAAAGCGGCGGGCGGGCATGAGGAAGATCGGCAACAGGACCAGGGCCAGCAGCGTCACGATCCAGGACGTGTTCAGCATGACAATCAGGGTCAGCACCAGCTGCACGGAGTTGGAGACGATGCCTGAAAGCGTGCCGGAAAATGCCTGCTGCGCACCAATGACGTCATTGTTCAGCCGGCTGACCAGCGCGCCCGTGCGGGTTCGGGTGAAGAACGCAATGGGCATGCGCTGCACGTGATCAAACACGGCGGTGCGCAGGTCCAGGATGACGCCCTCGCCCAGATTCGCGGAAATCCAGCGGATCACCAGCGACAGCCCCGCATCCAGCACGGCCACCAGCGCAATGAGCAGCGCCAGGTTGACCACCACGTCCACGGCGGTCTTCGCCACGATCGCGTCAACCACCTTCCCGGCCAGCACCGGCGTGGCCACGGCGAGCGCTGCCGAGACCACCGACAGCACCACGAACACCAGCAGCTTGCGGCCGTACGGCTTGGCAAAGCTGACCGTCCGGCGGAAGGTGTCCTTCGAAATGCCGCTGTTGCTCTTGTCCGAGCGCATGGTGCTCCACAGCGAGCTCCAGGCGGCGCCTTCCATACTCATTCGCGTGCTTCCTTAATACTTGGCGGGCAAGCTACCAGCCTAATCGCCCCGCGGCCTCCGGGGAATTCCGGGCAGCCCATTCCGCTGCAGGCACGACGCCGGGCTGCCGCGGCCCGGGCGGGCACCGTCGCCCCGGGGTGGTGTGCCTAGCGCAGCTGGAACCCGTGAGTCAAATCACGCTCCGCCAAGGGACGTAACCTGCGGAAATATTACCTCTTGCTTTGCCGTTCCACAGTGGTAGCGTCACAGGACGGGCGGCGTGCGGAACTTCGCAGCGCCTTCGCACTTTTTCACAGTTAGGGACCCCCCATGAATCGTCGTACTTTCGGACTTGTTGGCATGCTTGCAGCGGCATCGATCGCCCTTGCCGCGTGCGGCGGCACGGGCGCGGGTGCCGGCACTGGCGGTTCGTCCTCCAACGCCTCCGGCGGCGACACGTCCCTGAGCAGCGTCAAGGCAGCAGGCCAGATCGTGTTTGCCACGGAGGGGACCTACAAGCCGTTCAGCTACCACCAGGGCGGCGCGGGTGACCTGACGGGCTACGACGTCGAGGTGGCCACGGCGGTTGCCGCCAAGCTGGGCGTGAAGGCGAAGTTTGAGGAAACCCAGTGGGACTCCATCTTCGCGGGCCTGGAAGCCAGGCGCTTTGACGCCATCTCCAACCAGGTCACCTCCACCCCGGAACGCCAGGCCAAGTACGAGCTCTCCACGCCGTACACCGTGTCCCAGGGCGTCATTGTCACGAAGGCGGACAACACCTCCATCAACTCCTTCGCCGACCTCAAGGGCAAGTCCACCGCGCAGTCCCTGACCAGCAACTGGTACACGCTCGCCAAGGACAGCGGCGCCACGGTGCAGGCGGTGGAAGGCTGGGCCCAGTCCGTGTCGCTGCTCAAGGACGGCCGCGTCGACGCGATCGTCAATGACAAGCTCACCTTCCTCGACTACCAGGTCACGAACCCGAACTCCGGCCTGAAAATTGCGGCCACCACGAAGGATTCCTCGGACTCCGTCTTCGCCTTCCACAAGGGCTCCAAGGCCCTGGACGCGGCAGTGAACACGGCCCTGAAGGAACTCGCAGCGGACGGCACGCTGACCAAGCTGAGCGAAAAGTACTTCGGCCAGGACGTCTCCAAATAGGCCCCGGAAAAGCACCCGGGCGCTAAGGTTCAGCCATGGATTTATTTTGGAGTTCGCTCGGGCCAATGCTCCTGGGCGCCGTCAAGGGCACCATCCCGCTGGCGTTGGCATCCTTTGCCATCGGGCTGGTGCTGGCCCTCCTGGTGGCCATGCTGCGGATCAGCCGCAGCCGGATCGCCAACGGGGCGGGCCGGTTCTACGTCTCGGTGATCCGCGGCACGCCCCTGCTGGTGCAGCTGTTCGTGATTTTCTACGGGCTGCCGGCAGTGGGCGTGAAACTGGACCCCTGGCCCAGCGCCATCATCGCGTTCTCGATCAATGTGGGCGGCTATGCGGCGGAGGTGATCCGCGCCGCGATCCTCTCCGTCCCCCAGGGGCAGTGGGAGGCCGGGCACATGATCGGCATGTCCCGCGGACAGACCCTGCTGCGCATCATCTTGCCGCAGGCCGCCCGCGTGTCCGTCCCGCCGCTGTCCAACACCTTCATTTCGCTGGTCAAGGACACTTCGCTGGCATCCCTGATCCTGGTCACCGAGATGTTCCGGGTGGCCCAGCAGGTGGCGGCGTTCAGCCAGGAATTCATGCTGCTCTACCTTGAGGCTGCACTCATTTACTGGGTCATCTGCCTGGTGCTGTCCACGGCTCAGACCCAGCTGGAAAAGAGGTTGGACCGCTATGTCGCCCACTGAACCCGTCCTGCAGGTCCGGGGCCTGAGCAAGTCCTTTGGCGCCAACACGGTGCTGCGCGGAATCGACCTGGACGTCCCCCGCGGCAAGGTGGTGGCGCTCATCGGCCCCTCCGGTTCCGGCAAGACCACCATCCTGCGCTCCCTCAACGGCCTGGAGACGCCCGACGCCGGTTCGGTCACCGTGGGTGCCCGCGGCACCTCTGCGGATGGTGCGGCAGGCGCGGCCGGCGGGCCGGGCAGCGAAGGGGGCACCGGCGTCGAGCCTGTCCTGCCGGCGCTGACGCTGGACTTTGGGGCGAAGGTGACCCCCAGGGAGGTTGCTGCGCTGCGCGACCGCAGCGCCATGGTGTTCCAGCACTACAACCTTTTCCCGCACCTGACGGTGCTGCAAAACGTCATTGAAGGGCCGGTGCGCGTGCAAAAGCGGCCCCGTGCCGAGGTGGTGGCGGAGGCCGAAAAGCTGCTGGACCGGGTGGGGCTGCTGGAGAAGAAGGACGCCCACCCCTTTGAACTGTCCGGCGGGCAGCAACAGCGCGTGGGCATTGTGCGTGCCCTGGCGCTCAAGCCGCAGCTGCTGCTTTTCGACGAGCCCACGTCCGCGCTGGACCCTGAGCTGGTGGATGACGTGCTGGAGGTCATCAAGGAACTCGCCGAGGAAGGCTGGACCATGGTGATTGTCACGCACGAGCTCGCCTTCGCCCGGCAGACCGCGGATGAGGTGGTGTTCATGGCCGGCGGCGTGGTGGTGGAGCGCGGCCCGGCCAGCCAGGTGCTGCGCAACCCGCAGGAGGAGCGCACCCAGGCGTTCGTGCGCAGGCTGCTGCACGAAATTTAGTTCCGGCAGTCCCGGTGGTCGAGCAGCGAGCTCTGCGAGCATCGAGACCCTGGACCCCACACCCGGTGGTCGAGCAGCGAGCCCTGCGAGCGCGTCGAGACCAGGCGCGTCGAGACCAAAGATTTCGACGCTCAATCACCGGCAGATGGGCAGTGCACCCCATCGCGGACCGGCGCGCCGTCGCGTAGCTTGGTACTCAGTTGATGGCATTGCCGGCTTCCACGGCAATCACACCTTGCACCGGGGGAAATAAATGACCGATCCAGCCACGCCGCGCCCAGTAATACTGCGCCGGCTCGAGCTCAGCCTCGCCGCCTGGCAGCTGCTGGCGGAAAGCGCGCAAACGGCACTGAAACTGCCGCAGCCCACGGACCAGCCCAAGGGGCAGGAAGCAGGGCAGTCCAACGGACAAGCAGCCGTGCCGCTCACCGAAGAAGCCGCCGCCGCGGCGTGGGCCGAGCTCGCCGGGCTGGGACTTTCCCCGGCGGCCGGCGAGGTGCAGCGGGAGTGGCTGGCCGCCGTCGCACTTCTCTTCGCCGCACCCCTGACCGTGGCTGCCCGGGCAACGTACCAGGGCACCAGCACCACCAGCGCCATCGGGCTGAGGAGCGGCCGCGGCATTGCCGTCCACCAGCGCCAGCTTTCCGAAGCCACGGGAGCCGGCACCGTGGTGACCGGCAGCGAGGACCTGGTGGAGGTGACGCTGTTTGACGAGGACAAGCTGTGGCCGGCCCTCCGGCGGCTGCTCCCGCCGCTCGATGCGGTTCGCGCTCCCGCGAAGGCTGCCCCGTTGGGTTCGACGCCGGCAGCCGTGCTGGGCGCCGACACGGACTTGAACGCCCTGCCGGAACCGGCAGACGGCCTGGTGCGCAGCGAGGACGCCAACGTCACGCTGAGCGTCACAGCCGCTCCCGAGGGCGGACCGGCGCACGTTTGGGCGGGCATGTGGAGCGCCAAGGACGGCCATTTGTATTCCGTCCGCACACGGACGGCTGGCACCCCGGATTCGACGTCCACGGAAGCCTTGATTACGGAAGTTCCGGCGGGACACATTGCGCACGAGCTGATTTTCGCCGTGGTGGGCGGGCACGATGTCCTCAGTGCAGCCCGGGCGGAGGCGGCACGATGAGCGAAACGATGCTGGGCCTGGACCCCAAGGACTGCCTTGACCTGGTGAAGCTGCTCAAGGATTCCGCGCACCGGTTGGAACAGAGCAGTTCGCAGCTGAACCAGTCGGTGGCCCGGACGGGCTGGCAGGGGCCGGACAGCCAGCGCTTCCGCGCGCAGTGGCCCGGCCAGCGCGCCCAAATGCTGCAAACCGCCTCGGCCCTGGGCGATCTCGCCTCCGTGGTGCTGCGCAATGTTGCCGAGCAGGAACGCGCCAGCGCCGCCGAGGAAGGGGGCGGGGGCCTGCTGGACAAATTGTTCGACGGCGCCCACGGCCTATGGGACGACCTCACCACAGGGGCCGGCCACATTGTCACTGAGGTTGAGAACGGCGTCGGCTGGCTCATCGAGCGGGGCCCGGGCGCAGCTTTCGCCAAGTCGGGACTGAACTTCCTGGACCAGCTGAACCACCTGGGCGTGATGGGTGCCGACGCCCTTGCCGGAAAACCGCCGTCAATGGCCGGGCTGGTTTCCCAGCTGGCCCTGGCGGCGGGCACCGGCCTGAGTGCGGGCGTGCTCGGCCTGAGCGGCGGCACCATCAACCTGAACCTGTTCGACGACGGGTCACCCAAGGTGGGCGAACCCGTGCCGGTTGGCAACAATTCCGAGCGGCGGGTGCGCCTGCCCAGCTCCCTCAGTGAAATCTTGGGGGGCGTGGACGACGCCTACGCCATGAATGGCACAGCTGTGAGCCCTGACGGGGACATCCGTATTGTCAAGATCAAACAGGACGACGGTTCATCCGCCTACATCGTCAACATCCCCGGCACGGAAAACTGGGGCATCAATGGCAACAGCAATGCCCGGGACCTTACCGGCAACCTGATGCTCGTGGCGGGCCAGTCCACTACGGCCTGCCAGGACGTGGCCCTTGCCATGCACAAGGCGGGGATCCCGCCCGGGGCACCTGTCATGATGGTGGGGCACAGCCAGGGAGGCGTGATAGCCGGCCAGCTGGCCTCCGATCCCGCCTTCACCTCACAGTTCAATGTCACGAATATCCTGACGGCCGGCTCGCCCATCGACAATGACGCCATTGCACCAGGCATCCAGGTGCTCGGCGCCCAGCACCACGGCGACATTGTGCCGAAACTTGACCTGGGCGGCATGGGCGCAGACCTCGGCATGCCGGGACCGCAGCCCAACGTCACGCTGGTCACCATGGACGATCCGCCGCGGGACACCCTGGGGAACATCCTCCACTATGCGCCGTCGCCCGTTGGAAACCTGATTCAGGATGTCCGGGACATTGGGAGCAACCACGCCAACGGCAGCTACCAGTCAGACCTGGCCAATACGTCCAAGTACCCGTCTGTCGGTGCCTACGAACAAAGTCCGTCCATGAGGCCGTTTCTCAGTGCCGACCCTTCGAAGGTCACCGCTGTAGACGTGCCCGTGGGCCGGAAATGATAGGGGACGGGCCATCATGACACGCAGATTTAGTATCGTTTTACTCATGGGACTCATCGCCGCAATCCTCGCCGCCTGCAGTGGAAGCTCCGGAGTGGTGAAGGACGTCGACGCCGCAATCAACCAGGTGCCCGGCGTTGTCGCGACGACAACGACATACAAGAACACTGCAGGCATGACCACCACCATGGGGGTGCGGGTCACGGCAGACTCCGGCGCCGATCTCAAAACCATCCTGGACGGAGCGCTGCGCGCCTTTGCGAAGTCATCCGCTTCGGTCGACGGCTCGGTTTCGGTCGCCTTCTATGTTTTCCCTTCCGGTGCCGAGAACGACGGCATCGGACCCGAAGTGTACGGCATGAGCGTCTCCCCCAGCGTGGACCAAATCCGCCAGTACGCCGGTTCAAACAATTGATTCAGCGCACCGTCCCTGAATTCATCGAATGGGCCGGCTCCGCGGGCTAGCTTCAGTCGCCGATCCGCCCGCCATGCGTGTATACGTTCAAGGTGTCACCGCGGCTAAAGCCCACCAGCGTCACCCCGGACTCCCGGGCCAGCTCCACGGACAGGGACGACGGCGCACTCACGGCCGCGAGCAGCGGCACCCCCGCCATCGCGGCCTTTTGGACGAGCTCGAAGGACGCCCTCCCGGAAACCTGCAGGATGGTGTTTGCCAGGGGCAGCTGGCGCTCCCGGAACGCCGCACCCACCACCTTGTCGACGGCGTTGTGGCGGCCCACGTCCTCGCGCAGGATCAACAGCTCGCCATCCGGGGCAAACAGTCCTGCGGCATGCACACCGCCTGTCTTTTCAAACAGTTTCTGCTGTTCACGCAGGATGTCCGGCAGCGATGCGAGCACTTCCGCCTTGACCAGCGGCTGGTCCACCGGGGCGGTGATGGCGTAATGCGAGGATTTCCGCACTGCGTCGATGGAGGCGGTGCCGCAGATTCCGCAGGCACTGGTGGTGGTCACATTGCGCTGCGCGGCCAATGATGGCAGGACCACGTCCGGGCGCAACTGGGCCTCCACCACGTTGAACGTCTGCTGCCCGTTCTCATCCTCGCCCGCACAAAACCGCAGGGAGATGAGTTCATCGGGCTCATAAATGATCCCCTCGGAAACCAGGAATCCCGCCACCAGGTCAAAGTCGTCCCCGGGCGTGCGCATGCTCACCGTGAACGGTTCGTGGCCCAGCCGAATCTCCAGAGGTTCCTCTGCGGCGAGGGCCTCCTCGCGCACCACGCGCCGGTGGCCTGCAATGTCCAGTTTTGTTGCCTTTACTCTAAGAATCAGGCGTCCCATGGGTCCTCCAATTGACTGTGCCCCTCCTTCCAAGGGTAGATCGTTCCCGGGAAAGTCACAGCGCCGTCCGGTAGGCCTGAATTCGGCCATGGAGGGATAGGCTGGCCGGAACGACTTTTCACCGGCAACGAGGGATGCAGAAATGGCGGGCAAGCTGCCACAGGAAAACATTGACGAACAGCAGCTCACCGTGGGCCCGGTGAAGCACAGGGCCGTGGGCATCCCCGGCATCCTGCACTCCATGGAGGTCTCCCTGAACCAGATGGGCCCGCTGCGCACCGCCCAAACCCTGCTGCGAATCAACCAGAAGGACGGCTTTGACTGCCCCGGCTGCGCCTGGCCCGAGGGCGAGACGCGCCACGCGGCCGAGTTTTGCGAAAACGGGGCCAAGGCGGTGGCCGAGGAAGCCACGAAAAGGCGCGTGCCGCCGTCGTTCTTTGCCGAACACAGCGTCAGCGAACTGCGGGAATGGGACGACTTCCGGCTGGGGCAGCAGGGCCGGCTGACGGAGCCGATGTTCCTGGCCGAGGGGAGCGAGCACTATGTGCCCGTCTCCTGGGAGCAGGCCCTGGGCATGCTGGCCGAGGAACTCACGGCGCTGGCGGATCCCAACGAGGCCATTTTTTACACCTCCGGGCGCACCTCCAACGAGGCCGCGTTCCTGTACCAGCTCATGGTCCGCGGGCTGGGGACCAACAACCTGCCTGACTGCTCCAACATGTGCCACGAATCGTCCGGTTCGGCGCTAACGGAGACCATCGGCATCGGCAAGGGCTCGGTGTCGCTGGCGGACATGCACCAGGCCGAGCTGATCATCGTCGCCGGCCAGAACCCGGGCACGAACCACCCCCGCATGCTCTCCGCGCTGGAGAGGGCGAAGAAGAACGGTGCCGTGATCGTGGCCGTGAACCCGCTGCCGGAGGCCGGGCTGATGCGCTTTGAGAACCCTCAGACGGTGCGCGGGCTGGTGGGCGGCGGCACGGCGCTGGCCGACGACTTCCTGCAGATCCGGCTCGGCGGGGACCAGGCGCTGTTCCAGGGGCTCGGCAAGGTCCTGCTCGAGGAGCAGCGCCGCCCCGGCTCACCGCACGGAGGCCGCGTGTTCGACACCGCGTTCATCGACGAACACACCACAGGGCTGGGCGACTACCTGACGCAGCTCGAGGCCGCCGACTGGGCGGAAATTCTCACGGCCACGGGGCTGACCGAGGAACAGATCCGGGCCACGGGCGCCCGCCTGCTCGCCTCCCGCGCCACCGTTGTCTGCTGGGCCATGGGCCTGACCCAGCACAAGCACTCCGTGGCCACGCTGCGCGACGTGGTCAACGTGCTGCTGTTACAGGGCAACATCGGCAAGCCCGGCGCCGGCGTCTGCCCGGTCCGCGGCCACTCCAACGTCCAGGGCGACCGGACCATGGGCATCTTTGAACGCATGCCCGCCGATTTCCACGACGCCCTGGACGCCGAGTTTTCCTTCACCTCGCCCCGCGCCAACGGCTACGACACCGTCGCGGCCATCGCGGCCATGCGCGACGGCAAGGCCCGCGTATTCCTCGGGATGGGCGGGAACTTTGTGCGCGCCACCCCGGACTCGCTCGTCACCGAGGCCGCCCTGGGCAAGCTGTCCCTGACCGTGCAGATCTCCACCAAGCTCAACAAGTCCCACCTGCACACCGGCCGCCAGGCGCTCATCCTGCCCACCCTGGGCCGCACCGAGCGCGACACGCAGGCCGGCGGCGACCAGCGCGTCACCGTCGAGGACTCCATGGGCGCCGTCCATGCCTCCCGCGGGCGCCTGGCCCCGGCGTCGGCGTCGCTGCTCTCCGAAGTCGCCATTGTGTGCCGGCTCGCCGCCCTGATGTTTTCCACGCCCGACGGCGGCACCCGGCAGGGAGCGCCCGCGGCGGACTGGGCGGGGCTGGCTGCGGACTATTCCCGCATCCGCGCCCACATTGCCCGTGTGGTTCCGGGTTTTGAGGACTTCGAGGCGAAGATCGAGCGCCCCGGCGGATTCATCCTGCCCCACGGACCCCGCGACTCCCGCACCTTCACCACCGAATCCGGCAAGGCGCATTTCACCGCCAACATGCTGGAATATCCGTTGGTGCCCGCCGGCCGGCTGCTGCTGCAGACCCTGCGCTCCCACGACCAATACAACACCACCATCTACGGCAAGGACGACCGCTACCGCGGCATCAAAAACGGCCGCCGCGTGGTTTTCGTCAACCAGGCGGACCTGGACGCCCTGGAGATCGCCAACGGCGACATGGTGGACCTGGTCTCAGAATGGAAGGACGGCGTGGACCGCCGCGCACCCGAGTTCCGCGCTGTCGCCTACCCCACCCCCGTGGGCTGTGCCGCAGCCTACTACCCCGAGACCAATGTGCTGGTGCCGCTCGATTCCACCGCCGACACGAGCGGCACACCAACATCCAAATCCGTGGTGATCCGACTGGAACCCGCCGCCTCCCGTCGAGATTCGAGATAACCACCGCCCTCATTGGTGGTTATCTCGAATCTCGACGGCGGGGCAGGGGTGGGCGTCGGCAGGCCCGTCAGCGGATCAGGTGCGGAGCCCGGGCGCCGATGAGGCCAAACAGGTTCTTCGGATCCTCCGGACTGGCCACGAGGTCGATCTCGTCGAAGAAATCGGTCCCGGCAACGGCGTCGCGAACGTAACGAAGGGCTGAGAAGTCCTCGATGGCGAACCCCACGGAATCGAAGATGGTCACTTGTTCCGCCGTCGTGCGGCCGGCGGCCTGGCCGGTAAGCACGCGCCAGAATTCCGTCGCCGGGAAATCGGCCGGCATTTGCTGAATTTCCCCTTCAATCCGGGTCTGTGGATCAAATTCGACAAAGACGTCGCCCCGGGCCAGAATGGCCGGGTCCAGCTCGGTCTTGCCGGGGCAGTCCCCGCCCATGGCGTTGATGTGCACGCCGGCTTCAATCATGTCCGCCGTGAGGATGACGGCTTTTGCCTTGTCAGCCGTGCAGGTGGTGATGATGTCGGCACCGCGGACAGCGTCGGCAGCAGAGCTTGCCACGATGATGTCAAAGCCAAGCGGGGCCATGTTCCGCACATACTTTTCGACGGCGGCAGGATCGGTGTCCCACACGGAAACCTCATTGATGCCCAGCACGCTGCGGAACGCCAGGGACTGGAATTCAGATTGGCTGCCGGCACCGATGAGTGCCAGCCGCTTCGAGTCGGGACGGGCCAGCTTCCTGGCCACCATGGCGGACGTTGCGGCGGTACGGAAAGCCGTCAGGAGGGTCATTTCCGAAACAAACGTGGGGTAGCCGTTGCTGACGTCGGCCAGAACCCCGAAGGCCGTCACGGTCTGGAAGCCGCGGGAGGGATTGGACGGGTGCCCGTTGACGTACTTGAAGCCGTACGTTTCATGGTCGCTGGCCGGCATCAGTTCGATGACACCAAAAGGCGTGTGGCTGGCCACGCGGGGCTTTTTGTCGAAATCTTCCCAGCGGCGAAAATCATCCTCAACATAGCCCACCATTTCGGCCAGTATGTGTTCGGTTCCCTGGGCGGCCGCCCACCGGACCATGTTCCCGACATCCACAAAACGCGTCATTGCGATCCTTCCAAAAGTCATTGATGCTTCCACTGTAGGTCTGGTCGATTTGCATGTTCAATGAGCAATCAACCTACATTCAGCGCAGATATTGCACATATCTGACAGGCAATCCATACAATGTGATCATGACTAGCTTGGATGACCTGGACCGGCGGCTGCTGTCCGCGCTGCGCGAGAACGGCAGGGAGCCGGTGGCCGCCCTTGCCCGCCGCCTGGACGTTTCCAGGGCAACAGTGAACAGCAGGCTGGCGCGGCTGGTGGATTCCGGCACCATCGTGGGCTTTTCCGTCCGCGTCCGTGACGAAACCAACGCCGGCTCGATCCGGGCCATCTCCCTGCTGGAAGTCGAGGGCCGCGCCACCGACAAGGTGATCCGCGCCCTCAAGGGCCTGCCTGAAATCAGGGCCCTGCACACCACCAACGGCGCCTGGGACCTGGTGGCCGAGCTCGCCATGGACAACTTGGCGGCGTTTGACCAGGTGCTGGGCCGGATCCGCTCCATCGAAGGCATCGTCAACAGCGAAAGCAGCCTGCTGCTCAGCTCCGTGCTGCGCTAGCGGACGCCTTCCGCTCAGCCCGCCTTGCCGGAGGCAAATAGCAGCGGCAACTTGGCGCCCATGGTGCATTCAAGCAACTCCGCAACTGCGGAATTCGTCTCGTAGAGATCGGTCAGGCGCAGGCTGATGAGTGTGTTCATGAGCATCCCGTGGGCCAGGAAGTCACGTGTCATTTCCTCACCCAGCCCGGCCTCGTCACGCACCAAGCGGTAGATGCCCACGAAGCCGTCGCGGGCGCACGCCCCAATGACGGGTTCGTGCCCCGCAATGAACGACTGCATCATCATCAAGAGAATGCCGCGGTCCTGGACCAGGTCGGCATAAGCCAGCGACATGAGCTGCTTGAGCTGAACCTCCCGGCTGGAACCCTTGTCCGGGTCGAGCAACGCCACCTTCCCGGCGAGCCGTCCGGCGTCGTAATCGGCAATGACGGAACGGAAGCTGTCCATCAGCTTGCCCAGCGCCCGGTCCAGCGCCTCCAGGAACAGGTTCTCCTTGGTGCCAAACATTCTCACCACGTAGGGCTGGCTGATGTGCGCCGCCTTGGCCACCTGGTCAGTGGTTGCACCGGAGTACCCGCGTTCGGCAAACACGGCCGTGGCCGCCTGCAGGATGAGCTCACGGCGTTCAGCTGCCGGCATGCGCGCGGGCCGGGCCCCGGATTCCCGGACAATTTTCTTCACCATACTTGACATGTTATCAGTTGATAACTACATTTGCTGATAAGTAATCATCCAATTACCTCAACTGTGAAGAAGTTCTCATGAAACGCCCCATCCCGGCCTGGCTGGCCATCACGGCCGCCTCGCTCCCTGTATTCATGGCCACCCTGGACAACCTGGTGGTCACCAACGCCCTGCCCGTCATCCACGAGAAGCTCGGCGCCGGCGTCGAAGAGCTGCAATGGGTGGTCAACGCCTACGCACTCAGCTTTGCCACCTTCATGCTGCTGGCCGTGGGCCTCGGCGACAGGCTGGGCCGGCGCCGGGTCTTTCTCGCCGGGCTCTCCATTTTCACGCTGGCATCCGCAGCTGCCGCCCTGAGTCCCGACCCCACGGCGCTCATCGCCGCCCGGGCCGTGCAGGGACTGGGCGCGGCCGCCATCATGCCCCTGTCGCTGACGCTGCTGGCCGGATCAGTCAGCCGGGAACGGCGCCCGCTGGCCATTGGCATCTGGGGCGGCGTCTCGGGGCTGGGGGTCGCCCTCGGCCCGCTGATCGGCGGCGCCGTGGTGGAGGGCTGGAACTGGCAGGCCATCTTCTGGCTGAACGTCCCCTTCGGCTTCGTTGCCGTCCCTTTGGTGCTCCTGGGCCTGCCCAACAGCTTCGGCGCACGGCTGAAGGCCGACGTCGCCGGCCTGGTGCTGTCCGGCCTGGGCCTGCTGGGGCTGGTGTTCGGGATAGTCCGGGGCAACACCGCCGGCTGGACCAGCACCGAGGTGCTGCTTCCCCTGATTGGCGGCGGCGCCCTGTTGCTCGCTTTCGTCGTCCGCGAATGGCGCGCCGAGGCACCCCTGCTTCCCCTGCGGCTGTTCCGCGACCGCAGCTTCACGGTGGCCAACATCGTGGGCTTCACCTTCAGCTTTGGCATCTTCGGATCCGTGTTCATCCTGATCCAGTTCCTGCAGGTGGTCCAGGGCTACAGCCCGCTCGAGGCCGGCGTGCTCACCATGCCGTGGACCCTGGCGCCCATGTTTGTGGCCCCGCTGGCCGGCCTCCTGGCCCCCCGGCTGGGCACCCGCACCCTGATGATCACCGGCCTTGCCCTGTTGACGGCCGGCATGTTCTGGCTCGCCGCCTCACTGAGCTCCACTGTCGCCTACCCGGTGATGGTGCCCGGCTTCCTCGCTGCGGGCATCGGCATGGGCCTGGTCTTCGCCCCCATGTCCACCGCCGTACTCGCCAACATGCACCAGGACGACCACGCCAAGTCCTCCGGCGCAAATGCCACCCTGCGTGAGGTGGGCGTGGCCCTGGGGGTCGCCGTCCTGACCGCCGTGTTCACCGGGGCCGGCGGGCAGCTCACCCCCACGGGCTACGTGAATGCCGCCATTCCGGCGATCTATGTGGGTGCCGCCGTCCTGGTGGTGGCCACAGCGTCCGCCTTCTGGCTGCCATCCCTCAAGCGCTCCCGCGAGCTGGCCGCCGCCATCCCCGGGGACACGCACGACGGCGGCGCACCGGTCCCGCTGCCAGCGCACGCCTGACGCCGCCCACCTGACGCCGGAAAAATACCGGGCCGCCGCACTGTGTCCGCAGCGGCGGCACCCGCTAAGCCCAGTCGCCCCCGCGCAGCCAGGCCAGGGTCTGCTCCCAGAAGGTGTCCCGGTAGCGGCTGTGGAACAGGGCGAAGTGGCCCAGGGACGCCTCGCCGTACTGCGACGGGTGCAGCCGGACAATCCGGGACGGGCTGTTCGGCGTATACGCCACGGCCCGCCGCATGGCTGGCAGTGTTGCGTAGGAATCGTCGGTGGGCGCCAGGGCAAGGATGGGCGCCGTGACGGCAAACTGGTGCCCGCGGAGGGCGGCACGCTGGGAAGCTGCGGCCGATGCGGTAAAGTCCTTGCGGCTGCGCGCCCAATCCAGGGCCACACCGGCGGGCAGGTCCTCCATCAGGCCCAGCCGCTTGGCCGGAAAATACCCACAAGCTGCCACGAGCGGCAGCATGAGCGCCGCGCGGGCCCAATGGCCCAGCTGGTGCCTGAAGCGGAGGTCGCGCCAGTAGGCATGTTGCGCCCCCACAGTCAGGATCCGGGACAGGGCAGCGGCATTTGCTGCCAGGCCCACGCCGTAGCCGCCGTAGCTGTGGCCCACCAGGTTCACCGGCAGCCCTTCCGCCTGCGCCATTGCCCAGCCCACCACGGCGTCGATGTCCAGCGAACCCCACTCATGCCAGCGGACCTGCTGGCCGCGCAGGGGCCCGCCGCGGGATTCCCCGATGCCCCGATAGTCAAAGGTGACGGCCGTGAAGCCGTGTTCCGCCAGGAAGGCCGCATACCGGTGGTAGTAGTTGGCCTTCACTGCGGTGGCGCAGGCCACCACCACCGTTCCCAGCCGGGCCACCCCGTCCGGCACCGCAAAGACGTGCCCGTGCACCTCCCGCCCGTCGGCGCACCTGACCGACAAGGCGGCAGGGGCCCCGGAAATCACGCCCACGGGAGGCCGAATGCCGTGAGGGTCTCCCCCATCTTCGCCCCGTGCGGCGGCACCACCATGATGCCGTCGGCTGCCGCAAGCCCGCGCATCATGGCGGAGTCCGTGAAGGCGCATGGCGAGGCGAGGCCGTAAAGCAGCCGGTACGGCATGAGGCGCGTGGGCCCGTGGTATTCCTTGACGGGCGATCCGCACACCACCTCCACCGTGGCCGGCATGGGCAGGCTGGCAAGCCTGGCGAGCAGGGGCGCGCCGATCGAAATGAGGCTGGTCATGGCCGCGAGGGGGTTCCCCGGCAGCCCCACCACAAAGCGGCCATCGGGCAGTTCCGCCAGCAGGGTGGGGTGGCCCGGGCGCATGGCGATGCCGTCAATATGGAGGGTGGCGCCCATCTGTCGCAGCGCGGGCCGCAGGAAGTCCACGCGCGAATGGCCCGTGGCACCGGTGGTGATGACAACATCGGCCGGGTCGTCGTCGAAGTCCGCCAGGGCGTCCAGCATGGAAGGCAGGCTGTCGCCTGCACGCTGAAGCCCGACGACGGAGCCCCCCAACGCTTCCACCACGCCTCCCAGCTGGGGCGAGAAGGCGTCGCGGACGTGGCCGGGGTCCGGAATTCCGCTGGAGACCACCTCGTCGCCGGTCAGGACCAGGGAGACGGCGGGACGGCCCAGGACGGACAGGAAGTCCAGCCCGCCCAGCGCGGCAAGGGCAAGATGGGCCGGATTCAGCCGCACCCCGGCCTTGACCAGGAGCTCGCCGGCCGCTGCCTCCTGGCCCGCCGGGCGGATGTGCTGGCCGTTTTTTGGCTCGCCGGGCCGGGCCGCGCCGTTGCGCACCAGGACCGGCAGGCCGTCGTCGTCCGTGGAAAGCGTCCCCGACTCGCTGCGTAGGACGGCCTTGGCACCGGCCGGAATCAGTCCGCCGGTCACCACGGGCACGGCCTGTCCCGGGGACAGGCGGCGCCCGGGCTCGGCCAGGATCCAGGGCGGGCTGCCGGCAACTGCCCAGCCGTCCATGGCGGACGACGCGTAGTGCGGCATGGCGTGGAGCGAATGTACGTCCGCGGCCAGTTTCCGCCCGGCGGCCTGAGCCAGCGGCACGTCGTGGGCCGGGAGCGGTTGTGCCACGCCATAGGCCAGCGCCCGCGCCTCCTCCCACGTGTGGGGCAGCGGGCGCGGCGCGGTGGCCGGTTCCTCGATGGGGGGCTCCACGGCCGGCTACTCCGCTGCGCGCTGCGGGGCTGCGTCCGCCGCGCCGGCCGCCGGTGATTCCGGGGCGGGGGCTTCGGCTGCGGCCAGCTGTTTGGCCAGGCCGAGGGCCGCCGCCATGGCGGCCTGGTCGGTGGCCTGGCCGGAGCCGGCGGCAAGCCCCGCGGCCAGCCCGGCCACAAAAGTGGTCAGCGGCGCGGCGGGCCGAACCACGGCGTGGGCTGCCACGCCGGCGAGGTTGAGCACTGCGTGGGTGTCGACCTTTACATCTGCGAGCTCAAAGGCGGCAAGCAGCTTGGCGAGCCAGGCCTCCAGCACGTCGTCATGGTTTTCCATGGTTCCACCTCTCCTGGCCCGGCCGCCTGTCACCGCGGCGCCGGATCTTGATCCTTGGCGGCGATTCCATGCATCCGGGCGTCTTCCCACGTGTCAATGTCCGCCGTCAACCCCGGGGGCACTGCGCATTCCTTGGTGTTCACACTAGCAAGCAGCGAGAACACTGACGCGTTGCTGAGGCGGTGTGACGCCCGCGCCGCATCCACAGCCGCGCGCAGGGGGCCCAGCGGGTATATTGCCGCGAGGGGCTGCCGCCGGCCGCCGTCCACGGCCATGACGCCGGTGCCGGGATCGTCGCCCTCCAGCCCTGCCGCCAAAAAGCGCACCAGTTCGCTTGCCTGGGGCATGTCGCACGCCAGGACCAGCACATGGCCGCCGTCTGCACCTGCCGGTGCCCGCGGCCGGGCCCCGGATGCCCCAGGGAGGGCTCCGGCCAGTTCCGCGAGCCCGGCCGCCAGCCCCGCTGCGGGCCCGGAATAGGGCGGATTCTCCCGCGCAAAAACCACCCGGCCCGCCAACGGGCCCAGCCAGGGTGCCAGCAGTTCCGCCGGCCCGACGACGGCGACGGCGGGGGCTGTGGCCCGGCCCGAGTCCTCGCACTCCGGCCCCTCGCACTCCGGCCGGGCGTCCCTGCCCGGCCCCTCGCTGTCAATGAGGGCGAGGGCAGCCTCCACGGTCCGGGCCAGCAGGGTAATGCCCCCAACTGTGAGCCCGGCCTTCGGCACCCCGCCCAGACGCCGGGACAGTCCCCCGGCGAGGATCACAGCCTGCATGGGTGCGTGCTTGCGTTCACTGCCGAAGTCCCCGTCGCGGCATCCAGTGTCCATGAAGTTCATGCTAGCCCGTCCGGAACGTTCGGCTCCGTGCCACCCGGCCATAAATGTGCACTCACCGCATATTTACAGGAACTGCATTTATACTGGTCCCATGTCCATGGAAACCCTGCGCAGCAGAAAACGCGCCGCCACGAGCCAGGCGATCCGCAGGGCCGCCGTCGAGCTGGCCCTGCAGCAGGGCTACGAAAATGTCACCGTGGACATGATCTGCGCGGCCAGCATGGTCTCCCAGCGCACCTTCTTCAACTATTTTGGTTCGAAGGAGGGCGTCTATGTCGGCGCCGAAAAGGCCATGCCCACGCCGGAACTCATCCAGGGCTTTGTTGAGGGCAAGGGCAGCAGCGTGTTTGGGGACCTTTTCAGCATGCTGGCCCAGACCATAGTCAGCACCGAGCCGGACCTTGCCCTGTTCCAGGCCCGGCACCAGTTGATCCACCAAAGCCCGGAACTGCTCAAACGGGAAAAGGCACGCATTGGCGAGGTCGAGGAAACGTTCGTGCGCTACGTCATGGACCGCTTCCATTTCCAGGGACGCACCGAAGAACAAACCCCCGACCTTGAGGACGAAGCCCGCATGGTGGTCTCCCTGGTCTCGGGCGCCATGCGCTTCGCCATGCAGAAGTGGGTGGCCGGCAATTTCACCGACACCCGTGAGGAATTGGTCCGCTCGGCCTCCAGCCTGATCCAGCGCATCACCAGCAGTGAGCACTGGCCCTAATCCGGCGCCGCAACGGCCAGTTGCTGCGCAGCGCAAGCCGCGGCAGCGCGCCGTCGTACTTGGCCGGCAATCCGCCGCCCTTCCACTTTTACCCGTTCGCGTGCAAGGAACCTTTCATGACGTCGACCACCAAAATTGCCCATCCTCCCACAACGGGCGACCGCCGCAGCATCCTGCTGGTTTTTGCCGGCCTGATGCTGACCATGTTGCTGGCATCGCTGGACCAGACCATTTTCAGCACCGCCCTGCCGACCATTGTTGGCGAGCTCAACGGCGTCAGCGAGATGCTGTGGGTCATCACCATCTACATTCTCGCTTCCACCATCATGCTGCCCATTTATGGCAAGCTGGGCGATTTGATGGGGCGCAAAGGCCTGTTCATCTCCGCGATTTCCATCTTCATCCTCGGCTCGATCGTGGGCGGTTTTGCGCAGGACATGACGTGGCTCATCATTGGCCGCGGCGTCCAGGGGCTGGGCGGCGGCGGCTTGATGCTGCTCTCGCAGGCCATCATTGCCGACGTGGTGCCGGCCCGTGAGCGCGGGCGCTACATGGGCATCATGGGCGGCGTGTTTGCACTGTCATCCGTGGCCGGGCCGCTGCTGGGCGGCTGGTTCACCGACGGAATCGGCTGGCGCTGGGGCCTGTGGATGAACATTCCGCTGGGCATCATGGCCATCATTTCCGCGGTGTTCTTCCTGCGCCTGCCCAAGCACCCCCACGGAAATGCCCGCGTGGACGTTGCCGGCATGGCCGTGCTGGGCATCACCTCCACGCTGCTGGTGCTGGTGAGCACCTGGGGCGGCACCAAGTACGACTGGGGCTCGCCACAGATCATCGGCATGGCCATTGGCACGTTGGCCGCGGGGGCGGCATTCGTGTGGATCGAACACCGGGCAGTGCACCCCATCATGTCCTTGCACCTTTTCAAGGACCGCAACTTCAACCTGACCACGGCGGCAGGCCTCATCACCGGGATCGCCATGTTCGGCACGCTGGCCTACCTGCCCACCTATTTGCAGATGGTCACGGGTGCCAACGCCACGCAAGCGGGCTTTTTGATGATCCCCATGATGGCCGGGCTGCTGGTCACTTCCATCGTCTCCGGGCAGTTTGTCAGCAAGACCGGCAGGTACAAGTGGCTGCCCGTGGCCGGCATGTTGATTGTGGCGGGTGCCCTGGTGCTGCTTTCCACGATGACCACCGCCATGCCGGTTTGGCTCATCTGCGTCTACCTGGCAGTCATGGGCATCGGGCTGGGGACCAGCATGCAGATCCTGGTGTTGATAGTCCAAAACCAGTTCCCCAATTCACAGGTGGGCATGGCCACGGCGTCCAACAACTACTTCCGCCAGGTGGGAGCCTCGCTGGGTTCCGCCGTCGTCGGCAGCTTGTTTGCCCACCGGCTGGCGCAAATCCTCACCGAGCGGATGTCCGCCGGCGGCGGCCAGCAGGGTGGCGGCATCAATTCCCTGACGCCGCAGATTGTCCGGCAACTGCCCGAGCAGGTGCGCAGCATCATCATTGGCGGCTACAACGACGCCCTGACGCCGATCTTCGCCTACATGGTGCCGCTGCTGCTGGTTGCTGCGGTGCTGTTGATGTTCGTGAAGGAGATTCCGCTGGCAACCAGCATTGACCGGCAGCCCTCACCGGAAGACGCCGGCGTTGCGGTGGTCGGCGTTGCGGTGGTCGGCGTTGCGGAGGCCGGCTCCGCAACGGTGGACGGTTAGCCTCGACACGTCAAAGGGCCCCGTCATGGTGACGGGGCCCTTTGACGTGGTTGCTGCTTGGCTTAGTGGCCGATCGCGATGAAGACCGGGCCGGAGCCGACGTTCACGGAGTACAGAACGGTTGAACCGTTGAATCCGCCGTGGACGGCCATGCCGTTGCCTACGTAAACAGCGATGTGGGCCATGCCGCCGCCACCGTTTGCGTAGTAGATGAGGTCACCGGGCTGTGCTTCGGCCTGGCCCACGGTGCGGCCCAGGGACATGTAGTCCGCCGGCCAGCCGTGGAAGTTGATGCCTGCGGCCGCCAGGGAGTTGGAGGCCAGCGCGGTGCAGTCCTGTGCAACACCCAGCTGGGCGTAAGCCGCAGCTGCAATGGTTGCCCCAATGCCGCTCTTGACAGCAGGCTTGGCGGCCGGCGCAGGAGCTTCAGTGGTTGTGATGACGGGAGCTGCGGTTGCGGGAGTTGCTGCGACTGCGGCAGCCGGGGCTGCTGCAACATCGTTGCTCTGTGCTGCCACGACGGGTGCCTGCACAGCAGGAGCCGGCGTGGAAGTGACCACAGGGCTTGCGAAGGAAATCTTTACTGTGGATGCCGCCGTTACGCCGGAGGCCAGCTCCGAGTTCAGGCTAAGCGTGGTTCCACCGTCAGATGCACGCTCCACGGTGGGGGTTGATGCGTTTGCTGCGATACCAGAAGTAAGGACAAGCCCTGAAGCTGCTGCGATTACAGCGGCCTGGCGTCCGACACCACCGACGTTGGAGCTGACGGCTTTCGAGATGACGGAGATCGGGCTGGTCTTAACAACCTCGGCGCGGTGGCGCCCAAGGGCAGTGTTTGAAGACAAGAAGGATCCTCTCCCAAAGCCTGCGAGGTAAGCTGTCGGATTCGGATGGGAGTCACCCGGCCGCATTCCCATCCACCGCTGAAGACGAATCTTCTGTGCGGATGTAGTGCGACTTCACCCCTAGGACTTCTCGTGAAAACGAAGCCCGATATTGGTTCCCCCGCCCCTGCCAGACGATTGTTACGAACGGACCATGAGCAGTGGCAGAGCTAGGCAATCCACTCATGGGCGCCCGCTTGATTCGAAGCAGGCGCGGTTACGACGGTACAACAGATTTTCGCCAATGTCACGTTCCGGTCACGGTGCGGTGTCAAAGCCGTGACCTGGCACCCCCTGTGGAGGGATTAAAGCCAGCCTTGCGGGTCAACGGTTTCGTCATCCACCAGCACCTCAAAGTGCAGGTGGCAGCCGGTGGAGTTGCCGGTGGTGCCGCTCAGCGCAATGAGGTCGCCACGCTCCACTTTTTGCCCGACTTTGACGCCGATTGAGCTGAGGTGGCTGTAGCTGGTTGAGAGGCCGTTGCCATGGTTGATGACCACCCGGTTGCCACCGCCAAACTCATGCCATTGCGCGTAGCTCACGGTGCCGCCGGCAGAAGCAAATACCTCGGTCGAGCACTGGATGGCAAAGTCCTGGCCGGTATGGAAGTCTCCTGCGGCTCCGGTCACGGGATTGATGCGGGCTCCAAACGGCGATGTCTGTACCAGGTTTTTCAGGGGTGCCGACAGCGTCCCCTTGGCTGCCTGGGGTGTCACCTTGGCGGCCTCGACCTGCAGTGTCTGCTTCAGCTGACCATCAAGGTTGAGCGAGCTGCCCACGGCCGGGGTGGCAAAGCTGATGGGCACGTCCGCGGCCGCTGTCACCAGGGATTGCACCGCCAGGGCCGGTTGGGCGTCCACGGCCGGGAGTGCGCCGCCGGCGGAGGGAAGGGCGACGGCCAGCGCCAGTCCTGTCGCGGCCAGCACAATTCCCGCTGTCTGCCCCGCGCCACTGGGGAAGCCGGGCTTTCGGCCGGCACGGACCCTGTAACGGGATCCGGAGCGGGCCGGGTGGCCGTGCGCAGTTTGCGGCTTGGCCCTGCCCCGCTCTGCGGCGAGCGCTTCCCGGCGGCTGGCCGGGACGCCCTCGGGCACACAGGTGGCCTGCACAACCACGCGACGGCGGCCGTGCTGAATTGCCTCTGACACTCAATACCTCTCTATAAAGGCACCTGCGAGGTTAGCTGTCGGATTCGGATCTGAGTGCAGCTTGTTGATCCGGCCCGCGCCCGGCACATTGGCATCCCGTTGCAGTCCTGGCGGAGTGCGTGGATGGGATTTAAGTGCGTGGCCTGCGGGCTTCACCCCAAGGCGGACTGTTGGGTCCGCCGCTTGTGGTTCCCCCGTCCTTGCCTGAATTGCTTGCAAACCATCTTTTGAAGGCAAGGCTCGGTGTCAAAAGTTGGTAACGCTTTGGTTACAGCGCCGTTGGCTACTATACGGTAAATCTGGCCGCCGTGATAATTCCGTTATCTCCTGGGCGGCTGGCGCCGGGGCCATGGAGGGCGCCTTCAGGGCTAGTCAGCTCATGGAAACAAAAACATGTGAGGCAACTTCGGGAGGCAGTTCCAAGGCGCCTTCGATGCCTGGGACGCGAACCGAGATGTATTCGCCCACCTGGGCCAGCGAAATCTGCGCGCCGGGGCGCAGGCCGCCCTCGTCCAGCTGGCCAAGAAGCTCCGGTTCCACCTGAATGCGCTCCGAGAGCCGGTGGATGGTGACGGACTGGTCCGGGGAGTAGGTGCCCATGGCCTCCACCAGGGTCACCAGCCCGGCAGAGAACTCCGGCGCCACTTCCCCGCCCAGTTCCTCCAGGCCCGGGATGGGGTTGCCGTAGGGCGATTCCTCAGGCTTGCCCAGCAGGTCATACAGCCGCTGCTCCACGCGTTCACTCATGACGTGCTCCCACCGGCAGGCCTCCTCATGCACGTAGGCCCAGTCCAGGCCAATGACGTCGGAAAGCAAGCGTTCGGCCAGGCGGTGCTTGCGCATCACGCGGGTGGCCTTGTCCCGACCGGCGGGGGTGAGCTCGAGGTGCCGGTCCCCGGAAACTATCACCAGGCCGTCACGCTCCATGCGCCCGATGGTCTGGGACACGGTGGGACCGGAATGGTGCAGGCGCTCTGCAATGCGGGCCCGCAGGGCAACGATGTTCTCTTCTTCCAGCTCCAGAATGGTTCGCAAATACATTTCCGTCGTGTCAATCAAATCTGTCACGTCAGATTCCTCCTAATGTTGAGCGAGATTCCGGGCAGGGGCCTGACTCCCTACGTTATCGTGCTTAATACAAGGGATGAAAACGGTCCTTTGTTCCCGGCCGGCACCCACAGCCCGATTGTTTCGGCATGCGGCCCGCATTTCGGGATGGGCGCCATTTTGCGGCAGAATTGGCACCAGGCCCTTGGCGCCTTTACTTCCATCGCTTAAATTTTGGAGCAAACACGTGAGCGAATCCACGCCCCTCACCATCCCTGCCAATCTTCGCCCGGCCGACGGCCGCTTCGGTGCCGGCCCGTCCAAAGTCCGTCCCGAGCAGGTGGCTGCTCTGTCCGCCGCCGGTGCCTCCCTGCTGGGGACCTCCCACCGCCAGGCTCCCGTGAAGAACCTCGTGGGCGAGGTCCGCAGCGGCCTCAAGGAATTCTTCGGGGCACCGGACGGCTACGAGGTCATCCTGGGCGTGGGCGGCTCCACCGCTTTCTGGGACGTGGCCTCCTTCGGCCTGGTTGAGAAGAAGGCCCAGCACCTCTCGTTTGGCGAGTTCGGTTCAAAGTTTGCCTCTGCCACCAACAAGGCACCCTTCCTGGATGCCTCCTCCATCATCACCTCCGCCCCGGGGACACGCCCCGAGCCGGCAGCCGAGGCCGGCGTGGATGTTTACGCCTGGCCCCAGAACGAGACGTCCACCGGCGTCGCCGCCCCCGTCAAGCGCGTTGCAGGGGCCGACGGCGGCGCTCTGGTCGTGGTCGACGCCACCTCGGCGGCTGGCGGGCTGGCCGTGGACATCACCGAGGCGGACGTGTACTACTTCGCGCCGCAGAAGAACTTTGCCTCCGACGGCGGCCTGTGGCTGGGCCTTTTCTCCCCGGCCGCGTTGGAACGTGCCGCCCGCATTGGCGCCACGGACCGTTGGGTGCCGGACTTCCTGAACCTGAACACGGCCATTGACAACTCCCTCAAGAACCAGACGTACAACACGCCCGCGCTGTCCACGCTCGTCACGCTAAACGAGCAGGTCAAGTGGCTCAACGGCAACGGCGGGCTCGACTTCGCCGCCAAGCGAACGGCGGACTCCGCAGGGCGCCTGTATTCCTGGGCCGAGGCCTCCAGCGTGGCCACCCCGTTTGTGGCCCGGGCCGAGGACCGCTCCAATGTCATCGTCACGATCGACTTCGATGACTCCGTCGACGCGGCCGCCGTTGCCAAGGTGCTGCGCGCCAACGGGATCGTGGACACCGAGCCCTACCGCAAGCTGGGCCGCAACCAGCTGCGCATCGCCACGTTCGTCGCGATCGATCCGGATGACATCACGGCACTGACCAAATGCATCGACTACGTGGTGGAAAACCTCTAGGCATCCCGCCGGGAGGCCGGAACGGATAATTGATCCCGATATATTAGGCTCAATTATCCGTTTCGGCCTCCTCAGCGCCGCGGAGGGTCAGGCCGGTTCTTCCCAGAACGCATCCAGCTGGGCCTGGTCGGAGTAATGTCCGCGGACGGCGTGAATGAGGCCGTCCTGCACGCGCATCAGCTGACAGCCGGTGATGTCCAGGATGCGCCCGCCAAAGTCCCCCGTGGCGTGTTGGATGGCCACCACGTATTTCTCACCCACGGCAACGTCGAGGAGCTCGGCCTTGAACGTGCCGCCGGAGAGTGGGCCAAGCTTCGCCAGGAACTCGTCCCGGATGGCCGCCCAGCCAATGTGGTCGCCCGAAATTGGGCTGCTGCCGGGCAGGTGCCACAACGCATCGGCAGCAAAACAACCCTGCGCCGCGGCCATGTCACGGTCGGCAACGGCAGTATAGAAACGGCGCACCACATCAACTGCTGCATCATCCATGCGCAAAGCATGGACCCGTGGCCGGGCCCCCGTCAACAGCCGCTTGGTTGCCGAGTCGACAGGGCCGGTCAGTTGCGCGAAAACTCGCCGTCAGAGTAGGAGTCGTCGTCGCCGCCGTCGGCGACGGCGTCGGCCTCGGTGGCCTCGTCATCGTCGTCGGTGCCCGCGTCACTGTCGTCGCCGTCGGCAACGTCCGCGGAGTCGCCGCCGTCCTCGGCAGCAGCCTCTCCCGCATCGCCGCCGTCGTCCTTGGCATCAGCCTGCTCCTCGCCGCCGTCAACTGGACCCTCCGCGGCAGCCAGGGCCGCAGCGTCCTCGGGCCGGACGCGCTCGGCCCACGGCACCCACGGCGGGGCCAGCACGGAGCCGTTGGTTGGCAACAGGCCCACCTCATTGACCGTGGCCTCCTTGGACCGCGAAACACGGGTGATCGTGGCAAACCACTCCCACCCCGTGTAGCCGGGTAAATTGCACTCAAAAAGGTGGGTGACGCAGCGGATCCCCTCGCTGCGGGCTCCCACATGGCGGCCAATGTCGCCGTCGGCGGCAATGTCCAGGATGGCCGTGCGCGCCGTGGCGACGGCTTCGGCCAAGAAGGAGTCCGGCTTGCCCACCCGCCAGAGCGGCACGCCGGGGCGCTGCGGGGCAGGGGCTGCCAGCTGGGGGGAATCGGTGGGAAGTTCGGTCATGGTGGGCACCGTTACGCGTCGAAGTTGTCGGCAACCTTGCGCAAGGCCGCCGCAATCTTGCTCGCGTCGCCTTCCGGGTATTTGCCGTTGGTCAAGGATCCTACGGAATGCTCCAGCAGCGACACCAGGTCCTGCACAATGGGGGCCAGGTCGCGGGCGGGCATGCGCTTGGCCTTGGCCACGGACGGGCCGCGGTCAATCACCTTGGCGGCCATGGCCTGGGCACCCTTGCGGCCGTCAGCCACGCCAAATTCCATTCGCGTGCCCGGCTTGATCTCGCCCGTCCCGGGGGCCAGGGCGTTGGCACGCAGGAACACCTCGCGGCCGTCGTCGGCCGTCAGGATGCCGAAGCCCTTGTCATTGTCGTACCACTTAACTTTGCCGATCGGCACTTGCTTTACCTCGTGTATTTCATCCGTGGGAATCACGCTTGACACCTGCGCGAGGTTTAATCGCAGTACCTGTGGGCTGTGAAATGTGCAGCTGGTACAAACAGGCACATGGCGTGCTGGTCTATTCCCTCTAGATTACCGCGTTGGGCAATGCCCGGCCGCTTTGTGCCGCACCTGTCCGCTGTTAGCGTTATGGACATGACCCCTTCACCAATTTCGCCCCGCCGCGAGCGCGCCTGGCAGGCCTTCAGCGCGGCAGCCATGGTGCTGGCCGTGGCGGGGCTGGCATCCCTGGCCTACGTGCTGCTGGGCAAATGGGCTGGCGGGACGCCCTGGCCCGGGTTCGACTGGATTGCCATGCTGGGCCTTCCCGCCGCGTTCTTCATGATGGGCGCCAGTGTGCTGCATGCCGTTTCCCGCCGCCGCAGGCTGTAGTTTCGCCGGGGCACTCGTGGGGGTAGCGTTGAGCTGATGTCCACCCTGCAGCTTTTGACTTCCCGGCTGGCCGCCGCGCCCGATGCGGAGCTGTTGTGGCTGTTGGCGCGCCGTCCGGACTTGATGGACCCGCCCGTGGCCGACTTTTCCGCCCTGGCCGCCCGGGCCTCCAGCCGGCTGGGCGTGGCCCGTGCCCTGGACCGGCTGAACCTGCCCCAGCTGCAGCTGCTGACAGCCTTGTTTGTGGTGGCCGATCCCCTGCAGGGGGCCACTGCGGGGCAACTGGCGGCCGCCGTGGCCGGTGCCACCGAAGAACAGCTGGCACCCTGGCTGGCGGAACTGTGCGCGCTGGCGCTGGTGGTGCCGGTCCAGTCCCCTGTGGTTCAGTCCCCGCCGGTTCCGTCCCGAACAACGGACGACGCCGGTCCCGCCCATTTCCTGCCAGTCGCCTCCCTGCGCGAAGTGTTGGGCGCGCACCCCGCCGGGCTGGGCCGCAGCTACGCGGAACTGGCCGCCTCCGTCCCCGGCTGCCGAGAGCGACTCGCCATGGCCGCCGGCCGTACCGCTGCAGCCCACGGAGACCCGCCGGATCCAGCAACCTGGGATCCCGCAGCCGCCTTGCACGACGCCGTGACGGCCTGTCCGTCCCCCGCTGCCCTGTTGGCCGGAGCGCCCGAGGGAACGGCGGAACTGCTGGCCCAGTTCCGCCACGTCCCCATGGGATCGGTGGCCCACGCATTTCGGGATGCGGAGGCCCGGCAGGAGGGGTCCAGGCAAACAGGGTCCCGGCAGGCAGGGTCCACGCAGGAGGAGGCCCGGCTGGCTGGGTCCACGCGGCAGGCCGGGTCCCGGCAGGAAGGATCCCGGCAAACTGGCGGCATTCAGGGCCACCCGGCGGCCGAAGCCATCGACTGGCTGACGGCCCGGGGACTGCTGGTCCCGCTTGATGGCGGACATGTGGAGCTGCCTGCCGAGGTGGGGCTGCTGCTGCGCAACGGACAGGTGATTCCGGGCTTTGCCCCAACTCCCCCGGCGCTGGAGGTGCCGGAAATCCGCCTGTCGGTGCGCGACAACGCGGCCATGGGGTCGGTGGCCGCCGTGCTGCGGACCATGAATTCACTGCTCGAATCCGTAGCCGGCAATCCCCTGGCGACGCTGCGTGCCGGGGGTGTTGGCGTGCGCGCCGTGCGACAGCTTGCCAGGGACCTGGGCATTGATGTGGCACAGTCGTACTTCTACCTTGAACTGGCGGCCCTGGCGAAACTCATCAAGCTCAACCCGGACACCTCCCAGTGGCATGCGGTGGCGGACGGCTGGCTGGCCCGCGACAGGGCGGCCCAGTGGGTGTGGCTGGCGGCCGCGTGGCTCGACTCGGATCGGATGCCGTCACTGGTGGGGACCAGCCAGCCCGTGGTCAACGTCCTTTCCGGGGAAGCCTTCCGGTCCGACGCCCCCATGCTCCGCGGCTCCACCTTGCAGGTTTTGGAAACTTTGTGCACGGCAGCCGGCACGGCGGCTGAGGATGCAGCCGGGCCACCCGCGGACGGCGCCGGGCCGGCCCCGGCGGGCACCTCCCCGACAAGCCGGGCAAACGTGCCCTCACCCCGCGGGGACCAGGTGCTGGCCCACTTCGGCTGGCACCACCCGCGCCCGGCCCGCAGGGTCGCCAAGGCGCTGGCGGGGTTCCTGTCCGAAGCGGAGCTGCTGGGGCTCAGCGGTGCGGGCGCACTGACGGACCATGGCAGGGCCATTGTGCACCGGGACTGGGACGGCGCCCTCGCCCTGGTCGCCGCGGCTCTGCCCGAACCCGTGGAGCACCTGCTGCTCCAGGGCGATCTCACGGCAGTGGCCCCCGGATTCCTGGCCCCGGACCTCGCTGCGGAACTGGCCCTGCTGGCCGATCCGGAGGGCCGGGGCGCGGCAGGCGTCTACCGCTTCAGTGCCGCGTCCATCCAGCGGGCGTTCTCTGCCGGCCGCACGGCGGAAGGCATCCTCTCCTTCCTCGCGCAGCATTCAGCCACCCCCGTGCCGCAGCCCCTCGAGTACCTGCTCAGGGATGCCCAGTCCCGGCACGGCCGGTTCACCGTTGGCCAGGCCGGGACGTTCCTCACGGCTGCGGACGCCGCCGCCCTGGCCGAGCTGTTGGCCGGGGGTGCCGCGGCCGCCCTGGAATTGACGGCAATTTCCCCCACCGCGGCTGTCAGCCCGCGCAGCCCGGCGGAGGTGGTTTCCGCCCTGCGGGAAGCAGGGCACTCCCCCGGCATTGCGCCCGGCACACCCCTTGCCGCTGGCTCGGACGACGGCGGCACCCGGCGGGGCACCACGTCCGGCGCCCCGCGCAGCCGGGACAGGGCGGCGCAGTCCGGGCCCGAAATGCTGGCCCCACACGAGGTGGCCCGGCTCCTGGCCGAGGAAGCCGACGAAACTTTTGAAGGCGGCGCCGGACCGGATGCAGACAGCGGCGCCGCCACTGCCGCCGTCGTTCTTGCCAGTGCGGCCGAAGCCGCTGCCGCAGCGCAACTGGGACTGCTGCGCAGCCGGCCGGCCTGGACGCCCGGCACGGGGGAATCGGCACCTGCCCTGGCCCTGGAACAGCTGCACGCGGCAGTCCGGGGCAAGCAGGCAGTCTGGCTGACCGCCGTCGGAAGTGACGGACACCCGGAGCGGCGGCAGCTTTTCCCGGTGTCGGTGGCGGGCGGACGGGTGCGGGTGTTCGATCCGGGCAGCGGCAGGGAACGGGCCATCGGCATCCACCGCGTGATGGGTGTGGAAATTATTGCGAAACGGAAAGGGGCGCCATGACGGACGGGCCGCTGATCGTCCAAAGCGACAAGACCATCCTGCTGGAGGTGGACCACCCCCAGGCCACCGAGGCACGGCACGCCATTGCCGCGTTTGCCGAGCTGGAACGGGCGCCGGAACACATGCACACCTACCGCATCACGCCGCTGGGGCTGTGGAATGCGCGGGCTGCCGGGCTGGACGCCGAGCAGGTGCTTGACACGCTGCTGACGTATTCCCGTTTTCCCGTGCCGCATCCGCTCCTGGTGGACATCGAGGACGTCATGTCCCGGTACGGGCGGCTGCGCCTGGAAAAAGACCCCGTCCACGGGCTGGTCATGCGCACCACCGACTTTCCCGTGCTCGAGGAAGTCATGCATGCCAAGAAGGTGGGGCCGCTGCTGGGGCCGCGGATTGACGCCTCCACCGTGGTGGTGCATTCCTCGCAGCGCGGCGCCCTGAAGCAGCTGCTGCTGAAGGCGGGCTGGCCCGCGGAGGATCTGGCCGGCTACGTGGACGGCACGCCGCACCCGATTGAGCTGACGGCAGGGGATGCCGACGCCGTGGCGCCGAAGGACGGCGCCTGGTCGCTGCGCCCGTACCAAAACCTGGCGGTGGAGAATTTTTGGGCCGGCGGCTCCGGCGTGGTGGTGCTGCCCTGCGGGGCCGGGAAAACCATTGTGGGCGCGGCAGCCATGGCGGTCTCCGGCACCACCACCCTGATTTTGGTCACGAACACCGTCTCGGCCCGGCAGTGGAAGGCCGAACTGCTCAAGCGCACTTCCCTGACGGAGGCGGAAATTGGCGAATATTCCGGCGCCGCCAAGGAGGTCCGGCCCGTCACGATTGCCACGTACCAGGTTCTGACCATGCGCCGCGGCGGCCTCCACCCGCACCTGGAACTGCTCAATGACAACGACTGGGGCCTGATCATCTACGACGAGGTCCACCTGCTTCCGGCCCCCATTTTCCGCATGACGGCGGATCTCCAGGCGCGCCGCCGCCTGGGCCTGACCGCCACCCTGGTGCGCGAGGACGGCCGCGAAGGAGAGGTGTTTTCGCTGATTGGGCCCAAGAGGTACGACGCCCCGTGGAAGGACATCGAGTCGCAGGGCTACATTGCCCCGGCGGACTGCGTGGAAGTGCGGATTGACCTGCCGAGGGACGAGCGGATGGCCTATGCCATGGCCGACGACTCCGACAAGTACCGGCTGTGCGCCTCCAGCGAGAGCAAGTCCGACGTCGTTGAAAAGCTGGTGGCCCAACACGCCGGGGAACAAATCCTGGTGATCGGCCAGTACATTGACCAGCTGGATGAGATTGCCGGGCGGCTGGATGCCCCGCTGATCAAGGGCAGCACCACAGTGAAGGAACGCGAACGGCTGTTTGGGGAATTCCGGCAGGGGCTGCTGAAAACGCTGGTGGTCTCCAAGGTGGCCAACTTTTCCATCGACCTGCCCGAGGCATCCGTGGCCATCCAGGTCTCCGGCTCCTTTGGCTCCCGCCAGGAGGAGGCCCAGCGGCTGGGCCGGCTCATGCGCCCCAAGGCGGACGGCCGCACCGCGCGCTTTTACGCCCTCGTGGCCCGCGACACGATCGACGCGGATTTCGCTGCGAAGCGCCAGCGCTTCCTGGCCGAGCAGGGCTACGCCTACCGCATCATCGACGCCCCCTAGCCGACCCTCGGTTCCAAACGGGGCACTTTTCCCCGACCCTCGGTTCCAACCGGGGCACTTTTCCCCGACCCTCGGTTCCAACCGGGGCACTAAGCCCCGACCCTCGGTTCCAACCGAGGCACTAATCCCCGACGCTCGGTTGCAACCGGGGCACTAAGCCCCGACCCTCCCGCATGCCGCTGAGGGAGCGTTCGCGAAAACACCCCCAATTGCGAGCGAGCGTCTTGAAAAAACGCCCCGATCGCAACCGAGCGTCCGGGAGTGGTGCGGAGTAGGATCGCTTCACACAGGTCCGTTCCAGCTGGAGGCGTCATGGATTATGAAGATTCCGTTGCCGCACACTATGGGAGCGGCGGCGTCCTGGAGCGGATGCTGGCCGTGGTGCGCAATGCCGGGGGCAATCCTGAACACTTTGCGCCGGCGGACCTCCGCGGCGCGGACCAGCTCCACATTGGCGGCCCGGCCGCCACGTCCAGGGTGGCCACAAGGGCCGGAATCAGGGCGGGCGCCCGCGTGTTGGACATCGGCTCCGGGCTGGGTGGGGTGGCACGGCACCTGGCCGGCGACTTCGGCGCCACAGTGCACGGGGTGGACCTTACGCCGGAATTTGTGGCCGCCGCGCAGAACCTGTCCGAGCGAACCGGGCTGGCCGGACAGCTGGAATTCACCCAGGCCAGCGCCCTTGCCCTCCCCCTGGCGGACGCTTCATTTGACGCTGCCGTGCTGGTCCACGTGGGCATGAACATCCGCGACAAGGACCGGCTGTTTGCCGAGGCAGCCCGCGTCCTGCGGCCCGGCGGCGTCCTTGCCGTCTACGACATCATGGTCACGGGCGGGGACATCGAGGCCTACCCGATGCCCTGGGCCCCCACCGCGGAGACGTCCTTTGTCCAGCCCCCGCTCGCCTATTCGGATGCGCTGGCCCAGGCTGGATTCGACGTCGGCCATGAAGCCAAGCCGCTGCCCGAGGGGATCGCCTTCCTGGAGCACGCGCTTGACGCCGGAGGTCCCGTGGGGCTGGCCGGGTCCGCCCTGGCAAACTTGCTGACTGCCTTCCGCGCGGGCATTTTGGCACCCGTTGAAATCTATGCCCACCGCCCCTGAAGTCCCTCACCGGGGCACGTCAGAACAAGATGCGCAGCGCGGCCAGCCGTTCCACCTGGCGGGGGTCGCCCGCCACGCAGGCCAGACCTGAGTCAGGAGTCCGCCCGGAGAGTCCCCTGACAAATTCAAGCCCGACGCCGGCCGCCCGGGTTTGCAGGCCGGCCCCACCCAGGTGCCAACTTCCGGAAATCTCCCCGGTGAGTTCCAATTCCAGGCCGGGTCCGGAGGCCGGCTCAATTCCGCCGGCTGCAGCCGGCCCGGAAGCCCATTCCACCGCAACGTCGCGCATGATCTGCTCCACCACCAATTGGTCCGCGCCAGCGGTTCCGCGGGGCACCCCTGTGGCGCGGGCCAGGTCAATGGCGTGCATCCAGGCGTCGCGCAGGTAGATGACGTTGTACAGGTAGCCCAGCCGCAACGGCGAGTGGCCGGGCGCCATGGACTTGTCCACCGGAATCCCTGCCAGCACCCTGGGAAACGTGCGGACCCGGTGGGAGACCTTGGCAAAGTTGGCCTCGTAGGCCTGCACCAGCGCAGCCGGGGACAATTCCGCGTGGGCGTCGATTTGCGCCTGGTTTGCGGCATCCAGGGGTGAAAGTGATGGGTGCCTCTTGTGCCCCTGCCTGCGGTGCCGCAAGGTGGCGCGAACGCCCATCACATCCTCCTGCGCCCCGAGCAGGTGGGCCGCCATGTCGCGGACCGTCCATCCGGTGCAGTCCGTGCCGGCACCCCAGCTGGCAGCGGGCAGGGCGCGCAGCTGGCCGGTCACGGCCTTCATGACGGTGAGGTAGCCTGCAGCGGCGGATTCGCTGCCGGCAGCCGGGATTGACGTTGCGGAAATGGTCATGGCGCTCATGGTTCCTTCTTAGGGTGCGTAGTGTTCGAGCCACAGCTCGACCGCGGGCTCGGCCAGGCGCGCGTAGCGCCCGGACCCCCCTCCCGCGGGCTCGTTGGCCAGTTGTTGTGAGACGACTCCCGCCACCACCGTGGTGAACAGCAGTACGGCTTCCTCGGTGGCTGCGGACGCCCGCAGTTCCCGGCGTGCGACGGCGAGCACGATCTGTTCCTGCAACCGGGCGACCATCTCCTGGCTGGGCGCGAAGGCCCGCGGCGACGGTTCAAACCCCGGCACCGGCCGCCAGTTGATCAGCTGCGCGACGATTGGATTCCCCACCGACCACGCCACAAACGCCTGCGCCCCCGCGCGAAGGGCCGCGAGGGGCTGGTCCGGGTGCCTGCCGCCGGCCTCGCCGACGGCGTCGCGGAGTCCGGCGGCAGCCCTTTCAAAGAGTGCGTCGTAGACGGCATTTTTGGAGGGAAAGTATTCGTAGAGCGACGGCGGGCGCATGCCCACGCTGCGGGCCACGGCCGACAGGGACATGCCCGCCACGCCGTCCCGGGCCATCAGCTCCACTGCCGCGGCCAGGATTTCACCCATGGTGGCGTCCCGGCGGGCTTTGCGCCGGTCCAGCACCGGGCGGTGTTCCTGTTCTGGCTCCATGCCCTTATCATCTACCTAATGGCATTAGGAAATCAATAGGCCATTAGGAAATATCCCGGCCCCTGACTCAACCCCTGCCCAACCGCCGCCGGCCCGCGCGGGCCGCGTCCGCCGTCGAACTTCCCGGGGCAGGGACAAGTTTTCACCCGCCCCACTAGCCGCTGGGAGCTGCCTGAGCGTAAGCTGACAGAACTTACCCAAGGAATAGCCAGCTTATTCCCAGCCAATGGTCGGAGACTTAGATGGTGAAGAAGACCGGACCTGAAGCAAAGCTGCTCGTTGTGGACGACGAGCCCAATATTCGCGAACTGCTCTCCACTTCCCTCCGGTTTGCCGGTTTCGAAGTGGTGGCCGCCGCCAATGGCCGCGAAGCCCTGGCCGCCGCTGAAGAGTACAACCCTGACCTGGCCGTGCTGGATGTCATGCTCCCGGACATGGACGGGTTTACTGTCACGCGGCGCCTCCGCGCGGCCGGAAGGCACTTTCCCGTCCTGTTCCTGACGGCACGTGACGACACCGAGGACAAGGTCACGGGCCTGACCGTGGGCGGGGACGACTACGTGACGAAGCCGTTCAGCCTGGACGAGGTGGTGGCCCGCATCCGTGCCGTGCTGCGCCGCACCCAACCCATGGAGGACGACGACGCCGTGCTGCGCGTTGCCGACCTGGAGCTCGACGACGACGCCCACGAGGTCCGCCGCGCCGGCCAGACCGTGGAGCTCTCCCCGACCGAGTTCAAGCTGCTGCGCTACCTGATGCTCAACCCCAACAGGGTGCTTTCGAAGGCGCAAATTCTTGACCACGTGTGGGAGTACGACTTCAACGGCGACGCCTCCATTGTGGAGTCGTACATCTCCTACCTTCGCCGCAAGGTGGACACGGATGCCTCGCTGCCTGCCCTCATCCAGACCAAGCGCGGCGTGGGTTATGTGCTGCGAACGGCCGACAAGCGCTAACACGCCTTGATCAAGTTGTGGAAGAACGCATCCCTGCGTTCGCAGCTGGTGGCAATCATCAGCGCGCTGTTGACGCTGTCGCTGCTGGCGCTGGCCGCCTCAACGTTCCTGCTGCTCCACTCCTTTCTGGAAGAACAGATGGATGCCCAGCTGTCCACCTTCCAAAAGTCCATTGTGAACATTGGCACGGTGGATTCGACCAGCGCCGGACGTTCAGTGTTTGGCTTCGACTATTACGTGGGTTTCCGGTACTCGGACTCGGTGCTGGCGTCCCAAAACCGCTCCGGGCAGGACAAACCGGTATACCCGGCCTACTCGATGAAGCAGGCAGCTGCCCTGAACGGGAAGATGTTCACCGTCCCCAGCACCGACGGCGGGGCGCCGTGGCGGATCACGATCATCGCCCCGCAGGCTTTCTCCTACGGACCGCCCAATTTGGTGGGAAGCCCGCCTGAATACCTTGGCTACGTGGTGGTCGGGCTGCCCTATGAAGGCCTCAACATCACCCTGGAACGCCTGGCCGTGGTCATCGCCGGCGTGGCCATTCTGGCCGTCACCCTGGGCACCATGATCGCGTACTGGACGGTCACCCGCTCCTTTCAGCCGCTGGGCAGGGTTGAAAAGACGGCCGCCGCGATTGCTGCCGGAGACCTGACCCGGCGCGTGGACATTGAAAACCCCGCCACCGAGGTGGGGCGCCTCTCCGGATCGCTGAACACCATGCTGGCGCACATTGAGCAGGCCTTTGCCGCCAGGACTGCGTCGGAGAAACGGATGCGCCGCTTCGTGGCGGACGCTTCCCACGAGCTTCGCACCCCCCTGGTCACCATCCGGGGATTCTCCGAGCTGTACCGCCACGGCGCGCTGCAAACCCCGGACGACGTCGGCACGGCCATGGGGCGCATTGAAAGCGAGGCCAAGCGCATGGGCGAACTTGTTGAGGACCTGCTCATGCTGGCCCGCATTGACGAGCAGCGCCCCCTCCAGCTGCGTCCCGTGGACCTGCTGCTCATCGGCCACGACGCGGTTCTGGACGCCCGGGCATCCGCCAGGGACCGGACGTTCTCCGTGGTGGGGCTCGACGGCGGCCGCGGGGCCCCGGCCCCCACGCTGGGAGACGAGGCCAAGTTGCGGCAGGTGGTGGCCAACCTCATGGGCAACGCCCTGCGCTACACCCCGGCCGGCTCTCCCGTGGAAATTGTGGTTGGCACGCGGCAGGAGGTTGGGCAAAAGATGTCTGTCATCAAGATCCGCGACCACGGCCCCGGCATCTCCGAGGACGATTCGCCGCGCATCTTTGAACGCTTCTACCGCGCCGACACCTCCCGCGACCGCAACACGGGCGGCAGCGGGCTGGGGCTGGCGATCGTCTCGGCCATTGTGGCCTCGCACGGGGGCACGGTCCGCCTGGAGCAGACCGCTGGAGGCGGCGCCACCATGGCCATTGAGCTGCCATTCACGGACGACGGCGCCGATGCCCCCTCCACAGACGGCAGCAACGACTAACCCATCCACAGATTGCGGCGGCGGCTCCGTCTGTCGGCTACGGGGACCCTATGGTGGAGGCATCCAACAAACATTCCCGCACGGGACACTGCAGTTAAGGAACCCCCGCCATGGCACAGTTCAACGTCAACTCCGACGACCTCGCGATCAAGAGTACGGCCGTCAAGGGTTCAGTGGAGCGCATCCGCATGGAAGTGGACGCCATGAAGCGCAACCTGCTGGACCTGGAAGGCACCTGGACGGGGTCGGCCGCCACCAACTTCCAGGCCCTGCTGCAGGAATGGCATGCCACCCAGGTCAAGGTGGAAGCTTCCCTGGAGAGCATCAATTCGGCCCTGTCGATGGCAGCCACCCAATACGCACAGGCCGAGGACGCCAACGCCAGGATGTTCAGCGCACGTTGATGCGTGTCTGATTCGGGAGCAGCCAGGCGGCTATGCTTCGCGGGTCCCTTGGTGGAAGCGCAGCTGCCACCGGCCGTTGTCCCGGCGCCAGAGGGAACTGCGCAGCGAAGTGCCGTGCAGCCCGACGCACCTGTAGGTCAGCAGGGCCGTATCGGTGTCCACGCTGTCAAGCGTCAGGACGTCAAGCGTGGCCGGGCTGCCGTCCTCTTCGGCGAGGGAGACAATCAGGTCCTCGCGGGACCAGGAACGGCCGGAAGCGCCGAACTCCACAAAGTCGCGGTGCAGCAGGCGGCCCACCCTCGTGGGGTCGGCGCGCACCTCGGGGTCCATGAGCTCGCGTTCCAGCTCCACCAGGATGCCCAGGCCGCCATCCGGGGACGGGGCAAAGGCGGGGTCCGGCTCATCGTCGAGGCTGGAGAATAAATCGAGCTGCGCCACGGCCTCCGCCGGCCCCGCTGCGGGTGCTGCTGCGGCGGTTACAGGGGGAACGTCAGCCTGCACTAAAGCGGGTGCCGGCGCCTGTGGCCCGCCGCTTGCCGCGCCGGGAAAGCCCGGGCCTTCGTCGGGGGCGCGCCTGCCCTGGTACGCCGTGGCCGCATCCCGGGCACGGTCGTCGGCAGCCTCGTTGAGGTCGTGGCCCGCGTGGCCCTTGACCCATTCGAACGTGAAATTGCGGCCCACAATGGCGGCGTCAATCTGCTTGAGCAGGTCCACGTTGAGCACCGGCTTGCCGTCGGACTTCCGCCACCCCTTGCGCTTCCAGCCCGGCATCCACTTGGTCACGCAGTTGATGACGTACTGGCTGTCGCACAGGATGTGCAGCGGCTCCTGCGGGACATGGGCGGTGGAGAGGAAAAGGTCCAGCACTGCCATGAGCTCTCCCATGTTGTTGGTGCCGTGCGGCCAGCCCCCTGCACGCCAGCAGTCGTCGTTCACGTACCAGGCCCAGCCCGCGGGGCCAGGATTTCCCAATGCCGAACCGTCGGCTGCCGCAACAATAGTCATATGTCCATACTTTCAGATGCCACCGATACTTAAACGCCAGGGCGCACCTTCCGAAGTGGAAAGTGCGCCCTGGTGCTGGCAGCTGAGGGCTAGAAGCCGCCCATGCCGCCCATGTCGTCTCCGCCGCCGGCAGCCGGTGCAGCCTTTTCGGGCTTGTCGGCCACTACGGCTTCGGTGGTCAGGAACAGCCCGGCGATGGACGCCGCGTTCTGCAGTGCGGAACGGGTCACCTTTACCGGGTCGTTGACGCCGGCAGCCAGCAGGTCCTCGTACACGCCGGTGGCGGCATTGAGGCCGTGGCCCACGGGCAGGCCGCGAACCTTGTCGACAACCACGCCGGGCTCGAAGCCGGCGTTGAAGGCGATCTGCTTCAGCGGGGCGTCGATGGCAACCTTGACGATGTTGGCACCAGTGGCCTCGTCGCCTTCCAGGTTCAGGCTGTCGAAGGCCTTCACGCCGGCCTGGATCAGGGCAACGCCACCGCCGGGGACGATACCTTCTTCAACGGCAGCCTTCGCGTTGCGGACTGCGTCCTCAATGCGGTGCTTGCGTTCCTTGAGCTCAACTTCGGTTGCCGCGCCGGCCTTGATGACTGCAACGCCGCCGGCCAGCTTGGCCAGGCGCTCCTGCAGCTTCTCGCGGTCGTAGTCGGAATCGGAGTTCTCGATCTCGGCACGGATCTGCGCCACGCGCCCTGCGATGGCGTCGGCTTCGCCGGCACCTTCAACAATGGTGGTCTCGTCCTTGGTGACAACAACCTTGCGGGCCTTGCCCAGCAGGTCAAGGGTGGTGTTCTCCAGCTTGAGGCCGACTTCCTCGGAGATGACCTGGCCACCGGTGAGGATGGCGATGTCAGCGAGCTGTGCCTTGCGGCGGTCGCCAAAGCCGGGGGCCTTGACAGCAACGGACTTGAACAGGCCGCGGATCTTGTTCACGATCAGCGTGGCCAGGGCCTCGCCCTCAACGTCTTCGGCGATGATCAGCAGCGGCTTGTTGGACGCCATGACCTTTTCCAGGACCGCAACCAGGTCCTTGACGTTGGAGATCTTGGAATTGACGATCAGGATGTACGGGTCTTCGAGGACCGTTTCCTGGCGCTCGGTGTCCGTGACGAAGTAAGCGGAAATGTAGCCCTTGTCGAAGCGCATGCCTTCGGTGAGTTCCAGTTCCAGGCCGAAGGTGTTGGACTCCTCGACAGTGATGACGCCTTCCTTGCCAACCTTGTCGAGGGCTTCGGCAATGAGTGCGCCAATTTCGGTGTCGCCGGCGGAGATGGAGGCCGTGG
Source organism: Arthrobacter sp. A2-55 (assembly GCF_025548615.1). Taxonomy (NCBI): domain Bacteria; kingdom Bacillati; phylum Actinomycetota; class Actinomycetes; order Micrococcales; family Micrococcaceae; genus Arthrobacter; species Arthrobacter sp. A2-55. The sequence continues at coordinate 39,689 of NZ_JAJLOZ010000033.1, forward strand.
CCGCGATCTCTTCCTTCGTCTCAATCTCCTTGGCGGAGATCAGCAGCTGCTCGATGACGGCTGCAACAGCCTTCTCGATGCCGCGCTTGAGCGAGAGCGGGTCTGCTCCGGCCGCAACGTTGCGCAGGCCTTCCTTGACCAGTGCCTGGGCCAGCACGGTTGCCGTCGTCGTGCCGTCACCGGCGATGTCGTCGGTCTTCTTGGCAACTTCCTTGACCAGCTCGGCGCCGATCTTCTCGTAGGGGTCGTCCAGCTCGATCTCCTTGGCGATGGAAACGCCGTCGTTGGTGATCGTGGGGGCGCCCCACTTCTTTTCGAGAACGACGTTGCGGCCGCGCGGGCCCAAGGTGACCTTGACGGCGTCGGCGAGGATGTTCAGGCCCCGCTCAAGGCCGCGGCGTGCCTCTTCATCGAATGCAATGATCTTGGCCATTTAGGCTTCAGTCCTTTCGGGACAGTCATTTTGGACTCTTGTTCCCCACAGTGGTGCCCGCGACGGACGGACCCGGCACCGGCGATCTATTTCACCCCGGCAGCGGAATCCTCACCACATGAGGAAAGTTATTACCTCCGACGGCGGCTGCCTGGCTAGGAACTAGCAGTCACCACCACAGAGTGCTAAGTCAATAATTAGCACTCGACACCCTAGAGTGCAAGCGCGGATTGTCCCGATGTGCTGACGGCGAACGGAATGCTGCGCCATTTCTGCCACGAACGGCCGCCGCCATCTTGCAAATACTTCCCCGGGCCAACACAACCGGCTAGCGTGGGGCGTGCAGCATCGCATTCCGCACCTGTGACATACGAACTCAATGCACCCGTTCACCAACATCAACGGCACCACTGAAGGAGTCACCATGAGTGAGAACCAAAACCCCGATTTGCCTGCAGAACCAGAGCCCGCGCCGGCTCCCCCATTTCCCGCCCCCGAAGCTCCGGCAGCTTATGCCGATGCACCGCCACCTCCGGTCTACCAGGAACAGCCGTACCAGCAGCCCATGGACCAGGCACCCCCTGCCTACCAGGCCCAGCCGTACCAGCAGCAGGGCTACCCGCAGCAGCCCGGCTTCCAGCAGCCCGGCTATGAGCAAAAGTCAAAGATCGTGGCCGGCATACTGGGCATCCTGTTGGGCAGCCTCGGCATCCACCGCTTTTACCTTGGCTACACGAAGATCGGCATCATCCAGATCGTCGTGACATTTGTGACCATCGGATTCGGCGGCATCTGGGGCTTTATCGAAGGCATCATGATCCTTGTCGGCGCAGATCCCTTCAAGCGCGACGCAAACGGTGTACCGCTGAAGGATTGAATTCACGGGCGCAATCGCATGACGACAGCGCAGATATGGCGGGCGAACCATCAGTTCGCCCGCCATATCTGTGCTGTCGGCGGTAAAAGGTGAACGCGGGGTGCCGCGCAGTGAGGCCGAACCCCGCCGAACCAGGGGCAAGCCATGAGAACGGTGGGTCCCCGGGCAGATTTCTAAACTGCGGGGCGAACCCGCGAACGCACCGACAAGATACCCCGGCACCGCGGAGTGGCCCCGTTATCGGCGAGCAGAGCCCAGCTTGCGGCGGTTTGGCCCCGTTATCGGCGAGCAGGGCTTGGCTTGCGGCTGCTTTCCCCCGCCGTCGCCACATGCCAACTACGCGAAGGGGCTTCGTCTTCCCCACGTGGCCGCAAGCGCAACGTGGCCGCAAGCGAAGGGCGGGGACCCGGCGTCGTGCACTCAGCCTGGACGGAACGCTCGGGACTCCCGGCGCCAAACCCGTCCTGAATCCAGCGTACAAATCGGCGGACCCCAACCCGGCCCAGTTGCGGGCTACTGGGCGCCGGGGCCCAGGATTACAGCCAGGGGCGTCCCGATTTCGGCGCTGTCCAGCAGGGTGGGGATGTTCAGGAGCTTGCCCAATTCCTCGGCGTTCGCCTTCTGGGCCACGCCGTTGTAGACAATGGACGACGCCCCCTGCGGCCGGCCCGCCCAGTTGGCCGCCTGCGACACGGTCCAGCCGTCCGTCATGACTATTCCGGAATACTTGGCCGCCAGCCCGCCGATGCCCGTGGCGTTGTAGATCGCAACGGGGGTGGCCTTGTTCAGGACCGAGTCGGGCGTTGGCGTGGGGGTCGGTGTCGGCGTTTCCGCGGCAGCCGTGGTGTGGGGGGCGGCGCTGGAGGGCAGCGGGCTGGGCGTGGTGGCCTTGGCGGAGGTCGACGACACGGCCGCGGGAGGATTGGTCACGGCGTGGTTGCCGCTCAGCTTGGGCACAATCAGGAACGCCAGCAGGCCAATGCACAGGGCTGCCACACCGAAGGTCATGAGCGGCATCAGGCTCCGGGGCGGCGCCTCAAGGGAGGCACGGTGGACGCCATGACGGGCCGAGTTCTCCAGGACACGGTCAAATTCATCCCGCGGGTAATTGCTCATAGTGCAGTGCTGTCCTTGTGGGTGAGGCAGTAAGGGCGTGCGTCAGTTGCCCAGCCGGCGCGCGGTCCGGGCCTTTTGTCGCGACGTACGTAGTCTACGCAACCGCTTGACCAGCATGGGGTCATGGGCCAGGGCGGCCTCCGTGTCGATCAGCGCATTGAGGATTTGGTAGTAGTGTGTCGCGGACAGGTCGAACAAGTCGCGGATGGCCTGCTCCTTGGCCCCGGCGTACTTCCACCACTGCCGTTCCAGTGCCAGCATTTGCGTGTCCCGCTCGGTCAGCCCGTGCTCCCGGCCCGCATCCGGCACCATGTTTCCGCCGTGTGCAGGTGGCAGGGGTTCAGCTGCTTGCGTCACAACACGCTCTCTTTCCTGTCCACACGGCCGCGCCCGGCAGGCACCGCTCCTTCTACCATGATAATGGCGAATCACACGAGTGTCATTTGGGAGGTTGTGGACAGGCAGGCAGCGGGCCGCGCCTGTGGAGGGATGAAGCCTGCACGGCAGGGGGCGAGAATGGAACCATGGATTCCCTGCCTGCACTGTTCGAACTGCCCGAACCCGCTTCCCCCGCCGGTTGGGACGGCGCCCAGCTGCAGGCCCTGGAAACCCTGGCGTCCCATCCCATGGCGCTCATGGCCCCGGACTGGGCGGAGGCCCTTGCGCCCCAGGAGGACACGCTGCGCGGCCTCGGCACCATGCTGCGCCGGGAGTACGACGCCGGTGCCTCCTTCCTGCCGCCGCCCACCGGTGTGCTGCGTGCTTTGGGAGCACCCCTTTCAGGGGTCAAGGTGCTGATAGTTGGCCAGGACCCGTACCCCACGCCGGGCCACTCCGTGGGCCTGGCCTTTGCCGTGGACAAGGCCACGCGCCCCCTGCCGCGCAGCCTGAACAACATTTACAAGGAGCTCCAGGCGGATCTGGGCATCCCGCCGGCCGCCCATGGCGACCTGAGCGCCTGGGCCGGGCAGGGCGTCCTCCTGCTGAACCGGGTGCTCACGGTGGCGCCGGGAGCGGCGGGTTCGCACCGCCGTCGTGGGTGGGAAAAGGTCACCGAGGCCGTGATCCGGACGCTGGCGGCCCGGGACCGGCCCCTGGTCAGCGTGCTGTGGGGCCGCGACGCGCAAAAACTGGCGCCGCTGCTGGGCGGCACGGCCATCATTGAATCGGCACACCCCAGCCCGTTGTCGGCGTCCAGGGGCTTCTTCGGCTCGCGCCCGTTCAGCCGCATCAACGATTCACTGCGCGCGCAGGGCGCCTCCCCCATCGACTGGGCGCTGCCGGCGGCCTGAGCGGCGGCTGATATTCTTAGGCCCATCTCACGCGGCCGCGCGGCGGCACCAACCCCCAGGAGTATTTTGTGAATCCCGCTGGCACCAGCCCGGAACCGTTTGTTGCCCCCGCCGTCAAGCCCCGCACGCAGGTGTCCCTGGCCGTGGTCCGCACCGAACGGCTCAGCCCCCACATGGTGCGCGTGGTGGCCGGCGGGCCCGGGCTGGCGGCGTTTGTGCCCAAGGATGCCACGGACATGTACGTCAAGATCCACTTCTTGCAGCCGGGCGTGGAATACGCGGAGCCGGTGGACGTGTTTGCCCTGCGTGAGTTCATGCCGCGCGAGCAGTGGCCGGCCACGCGCACGTACACCGTCCGCTGGGTGGACCTGGCAGCGCAGGAAATCGCCATTGACTTTGTGGTCCACGGCGACTCCGGGCTGGCCGGGCCGTGGGCCGCGGCAGCAGCCCCCGGGGACAGGATCATCTTTTCCGGGCCCGGCGGCGCCTACCGGCCCAATCCGGATGCCGACTGGTACCTTTTCGCCGGGGATGAGGCCGCCCTGCCGGCCATCGCGGCCGCCCTCGAGGCCCTGCCCGCCGGGGCCTCCGGGCTGGCCTACCTTGAGGTGGACACCGCGGCGGACATCCAGCCAATTGACGCGCCCGACGGCGTCGACGTCACCTGGCTGTTCCGCGAAGGCGCCACCCCGGGCCGGTGCACGGCACTGGTCGACGCCGTGGCCTCGGGGACATGGCCGGCCGGGCGCGTGGATGCCTTCATCCACGGCGAACGGGAGTACATGAAGCAGCTGCGTGACGTCCTGTTCAAGCAGCGCGGACTGGACCGCTCCCAGGTCTCCCTGTCCGGCTACTGGGCCTACGGGCGCACGGAGGACTACTTCCAGGCCGAAAAGAAGCAGCCCATCGGCCAGATCCTCTAACTACCGCCGGCGGTTGCGGCGCCAGCGGTTCTACCGCCGGCGGTTGCGGCGCCTGTCCTTCTGGCCGTTGGAGCGGGTCAGCGGGCGGGCCATGTTGTCGCCCAGGACCACGCCGGCCGCGACGGCCAGGATCACCACCAGGGCGTTGAAGATGCCGACGGCGCCCGTCACGGAGTCGTTGGGCGTGAGGGTCATGACAAACATGGCCCGGAAAATGGAAAGCCCCACCAGCAGGAAAATGATGGACGGAACGGCCACCACCAGCTGCGGGGCGCCCAGGCGGAGGGCGATGACCCGGGCCAGGATGCCCACCACAATGGCTGCCAGCGCGGGCGCAAACCGTGCGCCGAGGCCAAATTCCATGCCGTAGTAGTAGGCCAGGTAGCCCGCCAGCGCCACCGCCGTGGTGGGCAGCAGCAGCCGCACCGAGGTTTGCTCGGCAATGCAGATCGCCACGGTGGACAGCGCCACCAGCAGCAACACCACGTACAGCGGCAGGGTGGCCGCGATGGGCTCGGCCACGTTGAGCCTGTCCGTGCCGAAGAGCGCCCCGATGACAAGTGCGACGGCGATGCCGGAAACTATGGCCCCAAAGGTCAAAAAAGCGGAGAGGAAGCGCCCGGCGGCCGTGACGGGGAAGCCGTTGATGGCGTCCTGCACGGCGGAGACCAGCCGCCCCGAGGGCAGCATGAGCAGGATCCCGCCGGCCACCACCACGGAGGGGCTCAGCGGGACGTGGAACATGAAGCACAGCACGGCCACCACGGTGACAATGAAGGAGCTGATCGCGGTGACGAAGAAGTCCGGCACCCGCCATTTGCCCAGCACGCGGGCCACCTGGCCGGC
>NZ_JAJLOZ010000034.1:0-44732 GCF_025548615.1 Arthrobacter sp. A2-55
CTTCCAGCTCATCCTGTTCGACGGCAAAAATGTCGGCGTTGGTGTCTTCGGCCAGCACCACCACGTTGCGCTCAAACACCTTCCGCAGGGCAATGAGGTCATCGCGCAGCCGGGCTGCCTGTTCGTAGTCCAGTTCCGCCACGGCGGCCGCCATCGATGCTTCCAGCTTGCCGATGAAACGTTTGGCTTCCCCGCCCATGAAGTCGCAGAAATCCTGCGCCAGCGCCTTGTGGTCCTCCAGGCTGATGCGGCCCACGCAGGGCGCGGCGCATTTGTCGATATAGCCCAGCAGGCAGGGGCGGCCGCTGCGTTCGGCGCGCTTGAACACGCCCATGCTGCAGCTGCGGACGGGAAAGACGCGCAGCAGCGTGTCCATGGTTTCGCGGATGGCCCCGGCCGTGTAGGGGCCAAAGTACTTGGTGCCCTTGCGCCGCTCCCCGCGCATCACCTGCACCCGCGGCACTGTTTCGCCCATGGAAACAGCCAGGTACGGGTAGGTCTTGTCGTCGCGGAACGCCAGGTTGTAGCGGGGGGCGAATTCCTTGATCCAGGTGTATTCAAGCTGGAGCGCCTCCAGCTCGCTGCCCACGGTGGTCCACTGCACGCTGGCGGCATGGTGCACCATGGCATGCGTCTTGGGCAGCAGGGTGGCCGGGTTGGCGAAGTACGAATTCAGGCGGGAGCGCAGGTTCTTGGCCTTGCCCACGTAAATGATGCGGCCGTGTTCGTCGCGGAACCGGTAAACGCCCGGGTCCGTGGGAATCTCACCGGGCTTGGGCCGGTACGATGCCGGGTCAGCCACGGCTACTCAACACTGGGGCTTTGGTTGTACTTGGCGCTGCGCTCCTGGCCGGAGAGGGCTGCCACGGCGTCCATGATGGCGTCCGTGACGGCGCGCCGGGCGGGCAGCGAATGGTCCGGGCCCGTCTTGTCAAAGTACAGGGGCTTGCCGAACTTCATGGTGAACGGCTGCGGCTTGACAGTGTTCCGCCCCGCCGGCTGGAGCTTTTCGGTGCCGATGATGCCCACTGGCACCACGGGCGCGCCGGTGGTCAGGGCCAGCCAGCCAACGCCGGTGCGGCCGCGGTACAGGATGCCATCGCGGGAGCGCGTGCCCTCGGGGTAGATGCCCACGCCGTCCCCGCGGCCCAGAATGTCCAGCAATGTTTTGAGTGCCTTGACACTGGCGGCCTGCTCACCGCGTTCCACCGGGATCGAGTGCACGGACTCGAAGAACGTTTTCATGAGCCGGCCCTTGACGCCCGTGCCGGTAAAGTATTCGGCCTTGGCAAAGAAGGAAACGGGCCGGGGCGTCAAGGCCTGGACAATGACGGAGTCAAAAAACGACAGGTGGTTGGGTGCCACAATGAACGGCCCGTCCTTGGGCACATTGGCCAGCCCCTCCACGGTGGGACGGCACAGGCCGGCGATGGTGCCGCGCGTGAGCACCCGGGTCAGGTCATACAGCGCCATGGACGGCCTCCCGCCCTGCAACGGGCCCGGCGGCCAGGCCCAGCAGTTCCCCCAGTTCCGCAGCGGAATGCACGACGGCGGCAGCACCCGCCGCTGCCAGCTCGCCGTCCGGCGCGAAGCCCCAGGAGACGCCGATGCAGTCCAGTCCGTTGCTGCGGGCCCCGTGGACGTCCTGGTGCCTGTCCCCCACCATGACGGCCTCCCGGACGGTGCCGGGGACTGCGTTGGGAGAGCCGCCCAAGGCCGCCAGTGATGAAACGCCCGCCAGGGCGGAGGCAATGATTTCCGATTTGCCGGCACGGTAGCCCGGCTCCCCCGGCATGAGGGTTTCATCCGAATGCGAGCCCCGGATCACGTCAAAGCAGCGGTTGATCCCGTGGTGGGCCAGCAGGGCATTGGCCAGCGGCTCGGGCTTCTGGGTGGCAACAGCCAAACGGTGCCCCCGTGCCTTCAGCCCCGCCAGCAGCTCCCTGACGCCGGGGTAGACGCGTGACATGTCCATGCCGGTGGCGGCATACCAGCTGCGGTATGCGTCGATGACCTCGGGCACCCGCTCCTGCGGGACCCCGGCAATCGAGACCAGGGCGTCCGCCAGCTTGGGCCCGATCATGGCCGACAGGGTGTCGTCGCCCGGCACGGGCAGGCCCACGGCCGCCAGGGCGTGCGCTATCCCGCCTGTGATGCCGCCGTCGGGCCCCAGGTCAACGATCCAGTCTGCACTCTTGATCACGTCAAGGTTGTGTTCAATGACAATGACCGTGTTGCCCTTGTCCACCAGGCCCTGCAGGACCAGCAGCAGTTTCCGGATGTCCTCAAAGTGGAGGCCCGTGGTGGGCTCGTCCAGCACGTAGACGCTGCGGCCGTTGGAACGCTTCTGGAGCTCGGCGGCCAGCTTCACGCGCTGGGCCTCCCCGCCGGAAAGGGTGGTGGACGCCTGGCCCAGGCGAACGTAGCCAAGCCCCACGTCGACCAGCGTGCGCAGGTGCCGGGCGATCGGGGTGAATGCGGCAAAGAAATCTGCGCCTTCCTCGATGGGCATGTTCAGGACGTCGGCGATGGACTTGCCCTTGTAGTGAACCTCGAGGGTTTCACGGTTGTAGCGGGCGCCGTGGCACACCTCGCAGGGCACGTACACGTCCGGCAGGAAGTTCATTTCAATCTTGAGCGTGCCGTCTCCCGTGCAGGCCTCGCAGCGCCCGCCCTTGACGTTGAAGGAGAAGCGGCCGGGCTGGTAGCCGCGGACCTTGGATTCGTTGGTCTCGGCAAAAAGTTTCCGGATGTTGTCAAAGACGCCCGTGTACGTGGCGGGGTTGGAGCGCGGCGTGCGGCCGATGGGGCTTTGGTCCACGTGCACCACCTTGTCCAGGTGCTCCAGCCCGTCCACGCGAAGGTGCCGTCCGGCCACCTGCTTGGCTCCGTTGAGCTTGTTGGCGAGCACCTTGTAGAGGATCTCGTTGACCAGCGTGGACTTCCCGGAGCCGCTGACACCCGTGACGGCTGTCAGCAGCCCCAGCGGGAACGTGGCGTCAATGTTTTGCAGGTTGTTTTCACGCGCGCCCACCACCTTGAGCACCCGCCCCTTGTCATACTTGCGCCGCTTGGCGGGGATGGCAATGGACTTGCGGCCGGACAGGTAGTCGCCCGTGAGGGACTCCGTGTTTTCCAGCAGGCCGGCCAGCGAACCGGAGTGGACCACGCGGCCGCCGTGCTCGCCGGCGCCGGGACCGATGTCCACTATCCAGTCGGCCTCGTTGATGGTGTCTTCGTCGTGCTCCACCACAATGAGGGTGTTGCCGAGGTCGCGCAGCCGGGTCAGGGTTTCAATGAGGCGCCGGTTGTCGCGCTGGTGCAGGCCGATGGAGGGCTCGTCCAACACATACAGGACACCCACCAGCCCGGACCCGATCTGGGTGGCCAGGCGGATGCGCTGGGCCTCCCCGCCTGACAGCGTGGCGGAGGCGCGTTCCAGGTTCAGGTATTCCAGCCCCACGTCCAGCAGGAATTTCAGCCGGGCCTGGATTTCCTTGAGCACCTGGCTGGCAATCTGCTCCTCGCGCCCGGTCAGGACCAGGTGCGAGAGAAAGTCGAAGCAGTCGCGCATGGACAGGGCACAGACCTCGGCAATGTTCTTGCCGTTGATCAGCACCGACAGCGATGCCGGGTTCAGCCGCGCGCCGCCGCACGTCGGGCACGGGATCTGGCGCATGTACTCTTCATACCGGTCACGGGCGGAATCGGACTCCGTCTCCATGTGCTTGCGCTGGATGTACTGCACGGCGCCCTCAAAGCCGGTGCTGTACTTGCGTTCACGGCCAAAGCGGTTCCGATATTGGACCACCACCTTGTGGTCCTTGCCGTACAGGATGGCCTGCCGGGAATCCGTGCTGAGCTTGTTCCACGAATCGCTGAGGGAGAAGCCGAGCTCGTCGGCCAGCCCTTCCAGGAGCCGGTTCCAGTATTCGGTGGTGGCGGTTCCCAGCGACCACGGGGCAATTGCGCCCTCGGCCAGGGACAGGAAGGGGTTGGGGACCACCAGTTCCTCGTCAACCTCCAGCTTGGTGCCAATGCCGCTGCACGCGCTGCAGGCACCAAAGGGGTTGTTGAAGGAAAACGACCGCGGCTCGATTTCATCGATGGCGAGGGGGTGCTCGTTGGGGCACGCCAGGTTTTCGGAAAACGACCGGATCCGGCCGGAGTCGGACTCCCCCAGGTCCACCAGCTCGGCCAGGACGCGGCCCTCGGCAAGCCCCAGGGCGGTCTCGACCGAGTCGGTGAGCCTTTGTGAGATCCCGTCCTTGACCACCAGCCGGTCCACCACCACCTCAATGGTGTGCTTGAACGTCTTCTTCAGCTTGGGCGGGTCGGAAAGTTGCACCTGTTCCCCGTCCACCTTGGCCCGGGAGTAGCCCTTGGCGGTGAGTTCGCGGAACAAGTCCACAAACTCGCCCTTGCGCTCGCGCACCACGGGGGCCAGGACCTGGAACCGGGTGCCCTCGGGCATTTCCAGCAGCTGGTCCACAATCTGCTGGGGCGTCTGCTTGGCGATGGGCTCCCCGCAGACAGGGCAGTGCGGGGTCCCCACCCGGGCCCACAGCAGGCGCATGTAGTCATAAATTTCGGTGATGGTCCCCACCGTGGAGCGGGGGTTCTTGCTGGTCGATTTCTGGTCGATCGACACGGCCGGGGACAGGCCCTCAATGAAGTCGACGTCCGGCTTGTCCACCTGGCCCAGGAACTGCCGGGCATAGGCGGACAGCGACTCAACGTAGCGCCGCTGGCCCTCGGCGAAGATGGTGTCAAAGGCGAGCGATGACTTGCCGGAGCCGGACAGGCCGGTGAAGACGATCATGGAGTCCCGGGGCAGGTCCAGGTCCACATTGCGGAGGTTGTTTTCCCGTGCGCCCTTGACCACCAGCCGCGAGAGGTCGGGGCGCTTTGCCACGGTGGTGGGGTTTTTGGGCTGGGCCTGTGTTTCCGGCATTGTTTCCTTTGAAGTTCTGTCCCAAGATTTTGGACATGATGCTGCAGCAACTCTTGCAAGTATAGTCGAATGTTCGTTCGAACGCAGGGCGGGTCAGCGTGCGGTGCCGCTCTCCAGCGCCGCGGACACAATGGCCAGGGCCTTGGGCGCCGGCACGCCAAGTTCATGCACGACGGCGGCAAATGTCTCGGCAGCTTCGGCCATGCGGGCCTGGACCAGGTCTCCGCCGGACGCTATGGCGGTTCCGCTGCGGCCGGCGGTCAGGAGAATGCCGGCCTGCTCCAATTCGCGGTACGCGCGGGCCACCGTGTTGGCCGCCACGCCCAGGTCGGTGGCGAAGGACCGCACCGAAGGGAGCCTGGTGCCGACGGCCAGGGAACCGGACGCCGCGAGGTCAAGGATCCGGAGCCGGATTTGTTCGTACGGGGGCACCGTGGAAGTGGCGTCCAGCCTCCACTTGCGCATGATCACGTCCATGGCATTCATGCTGTGCTCGCCTCCTCAAACAACGGGTCGCCAAACTGGCTCATGTACAAATCGTAGTAGAACGTCTTCGCCTCGATCAGTTCAGCATGGGTACCCTGCTCCAGGATCCTGCCGTCGTCCATGACCAGGATCAGGTCGGCGTCGCGAATGGTGGAGAGCCGGTGGGCGATGACAAAGCTGGTGCGGCCGCTGCGCAGGCGGTTCATTGCCTGGCGGATCAGCACCTCGGTGCGGGTGTCCACCGAGCTGGTGGCCTCGTCGAGAATCAGGATGCCGGGGTTGGCAATCCAGGCGCGCGCAATCGTCATGAGCTGGCGCTGGCCCTGGCTGAGCCCGCCGCCGTCGTCCGTCAGAACGGTGTCATAGCCGTCCGGCAGGGAGCGGACAAAGTGGTCCACGTGGGTGGCCTCGGCAGCCTGCAGGATTTCCTCCTCCGTGGCCCCGAGCTTGCCGTACGCCAGGTTTTCCCTGATGGTCCCGCCGAACAGCCAGGCGTCCTGGAGCACCATGCCGAATTGCCGCCGGAGGTCGTCGCGGGTGAGTTCGGACGTGTCGACGCCGTCCACCGTGATCTTGCCGGAATCAATCTCGTAGAAGCGCATGAGCAGGTTGACCAGGGTGGTCTTGCCGGCACCGGTGGGTCCGACAATGGCGACCGTCTCCCCGGGTTCCGCCGTGAGGGAGAGATCCTTGATGAGGGGCTCGTCCGGGTTGTAGCTGAAGTTCACGTGGTCGAAGACCACGCGCCCCCGGGCGGGCGCGGGCTTCGCGGCCGGGACATGGTCGGGGGTTTGCTCCTGGGCGTCGATCAGGTCGAAGACACGCTCCGCCGACGCCACCCCGGACTGCAGCAGGTTGATCATGCTGCCGATCTGTGCCATCGGCTGGCTGAACTGCCGCGAGTACTGGATGAACGCCTGGACGCTGCCGATGGTGATGATGCCCGAGGCCACCTGGATGCCGCCAAGAACGGCGACCACCACGTAGTTCAGGTTGGAGACAAAATTCATGCTGGGCATGATGATGCCGGAAATGAACTGCGCCTTGGCGCTTGACTCATACAGTTCGTCGTTGGAAACCCGGAACTTCTCGATGGCCGCTTCCTGCTGGCCGAAGGCCTTGACAATTTCGTGGCCCGTGAACATCTCTTCAACGTGCCCGTTGAGCTCTCCGGTGGATTTCCACTGCACCCCGAACTGCACCCGGGAACGCTTGGCAATGAACACGGTCAGGAACGCCACCACCGGCACCGTCAGCAGCGAGATGCCAGCCAGAAGGGGCGAGATGGAAAACATCATGCCCAGCACGCCAACCACCGTCAGCGCGGCGATCAGGAGCTGTGTCAGGGTTTGGTTGAGGGTTTGGGAAAAGTTGTCAATGTCATTCGTGACGCGGGACAGCACATCGCCGCGGGACTCCTGCTGGAAGTGCGACATGGGGAGCCTGTCCAGCTTGTCCTCGATCTGCTGGCGCAGCCGGTACATGGCGCGCTGCACAATGCCCGTGGTGATGTAGCCCTGGGACCAGTTGAAGAAGAAGGCCACGATGTACAAAGCCAGGACAATCATCAAAACGGAGCCCAGGGCACCCAGGTCCAGTCCCTGGCCGGGAACCACACCCATGCCCGAGAGCATGTCCGCCAGCTGCCCCTGGCCGTGGGCCTTCAGCCCGGCAACTGCTGCCGCCTTGGTGGTGCCGGCAGGAAAGGACTTGGCGAGCATTTGGCCCACCACACCGTTGAAGATGAGGTCCGTGGCGTGGCCCAGCACCTTGGGTGCCACCACGGAGAGGCCCACCGAGACGGCGGCCAGAAAGACCACCCAGATGATTCGCAGCCTGTCGGGGGCCATCAGGCGCAGGATGCGCTTGAGGCTGGGACCGAATGCTGCGGCCTTTTGCGGCGGGCCTCCCCGGCCCCTCATCATGCTCATGCTGCGTGCTCCTGGTCTTCCTCGGTCATTTGGGAGGTGACAATTTCCTGGTAGGTAGGACAGCTTTCCAGCAATTCGTCATGGGTGCCCTGGCCCACCAGCTTGCCCTCATCCAGGACCAGGATGTTGTCGGCATGCCGGATGGTGCCCACCCGCTGGGCCACCACCAGGACGGCGGCGTCGGTGGTGACGGGTTTCAGCGCTGCCCGGAGCTTTGCGTCAGTGGCGTAGTCCAGGGCGGAGAAGCTGTCGTCAAAAAGGTACAGCGACGGCTTGGCCACCACGGCCCGTGCAATGCACAGGCGCTGGCGCTGGCCGCCTGAGACGTTGGACCCGCCCTGCTCGATCGGGGCGTCCAGGCCCTCGGGCATCTCCCGCACAAAATCCGCCGCCTGGGCGACTTCCAGCGCCGCCCACACTTCCTCGTCGGTGGCGTTGCTGTTTCCCATGCGGACGTTCGAACCGACGGTGCCGGAGAACAGGTAGGCCTTTTGTGGCACCAGGCCGATGGCGCTGCGGAGCGACGCCAGCGTGACGTCCCTGATGTCGTGCCCGCCCAGCCGGATGGTGCCGTCGCTGGCCTCCAGGAGCCGCGGTATGAGGTTCACCAGCGTGGACTTGCCGCTGCCGGTGGAGCCGATCACCGCCGTCGTGCTTCCGGGCGCGGCGGTGAAGGTGACGCCGGAGAGGACCGGGTCCTGCGCGCCGGGGTACTTGAAGGCGGCGCTGTTCACGGACAGGGTCCCGTCCAGCCGGTCCACCTGCAGGGATCCCGGCTTGTCGGCCACGGACGCCTCGGTGTCCAGGACCTCCTGGATGCGCTCGGCGCTGACGGCGGCGCGCGGGATCATCATGAACATGAACATTGCCATCATGACGGACATGAGGATCTGCATGATGTAGCTCAGGAACGCTGTCAATGCGCCGATCTGCATGTTGCCGGCATCGATTCGCTGCCCGCCAAACCACAGCACGCCCACGCTGGTCACGTTCACCACGAAAAAGATGGTGGGGAACATGAGGGACAGGAGGCGGCCGGCGCGCAGCTGGGAGGCGGTCAGGGCGCCATTGGCCGTGGCAAACCGTTCGGCCTCAAAGTCCCGGCGCACAAAGGCCCGGATCACGCTGATGCCGGTGATTTGTTCGCGCAGCACCCCGTTGATGTCGTCCAGCTGGCGCTGGACCTTGCGGAAGGTGGGCACCAGCACTCGCACAATCAAGGCGATGGCCACGATCAGCACAGGCAGGATCACCAGCAGCAGGCCGGACAACGGCACGTCCTGCTTCATGGCCAGGATGATGCCGCCAATGCACATGATGGGCGCCATGACCATCATGGTGAAGGACATCAGGGTCAGCATCTGAACCTGCTGGACGTCGTTGGTGGTGCGCGTGATCAGGGACGGTGCGCCAATGATGCCCACTTCCTGGGCTGAAAACGTCTCCACCTTGTTGAACAGGTCACGGCGCATTTGCCGCCCCACGCCCATGGCCAGGCGGGCGCTGAGGTAGGTGGCGGCAATGGCGCAGACCACCTGTCCGGCGGTGATGGCCAGCATCCACCCGCCCAGCGAGTAAATGGTGCCTATGTCGCCCTTGACCACGCCGTTGTCAATGATGTCGGCATTGAGGGTGGGCAGGTATAGGGAGGCCAGGGTGGACAGGAACTGCAGCACCACAATGGCCACCAAGGGCGCCTTGTGCGGCGCCAGGTTGTGCGCAATCAAGCGAAACAGCACGTGGGACTCCTTTTTGACTGCTTACCCCGGGACACTAGTTCAGCTAATAACGTACTCCTGCGGGGACCCCGTGTCAGCGCAGTTTTCCCACAGCGCAACCCGGCTGCGCCGGAAGCTAGCCGAAAAGCTCGAATCTCACGGAGCCGCCGGCCGTCACCAATTCCACCTGGGCCCGGGCCTGGTCCTCCACAGGTGTAGTGCTGAGGGCCTTGAGATATTCGCGGTGCTCCGCCAGCGACGCGATGGCGCTGTCAATGCTCGCCTGGCTGACGGGCTGGGCGTGCGTGGGGTGCGGGGACATGACCGCAACGTGGCGCACCTTGTGCCGCGGCAGGTCCTCCGCCATGAGTTCAGGGAAAATCCACTCATTGTCCGCGTCGGAGACAGCGTCCAGCACGCACCGGCCCACTGCCCGGTGGTCGGCACTGTTCCACCGCCCGGGGCCCCATTCATCGCGGTGGTTCAAGGTCAGCACCACCTCCGGCCTGACCCGGCGGATATGGCGGGCGAACTCGCGCCGGAGCGCCAGCCCCGGTTCAATCCGGCCGTCGGGGTGGTCCAGGAACACCAGGTTCGACACGCCCACCCGGGCACAGGCACGTTCCTGCTCAGTGACCCGCAGGGGCCCTGATGCGGCCGGGGCCAGCCCGGCGATGCCGGCCTCGCCGCGGGTGGCCAGCACATAGTGGACGTCCCTGCCCGCAGCCGTCCATTCCGCCACCGCGGCCGCCATCCCGTACTCCGGGTCATCCGGGTGAGCAACCAGCACCAGGGCCGTCTGCCAGTCCTGCGGAAATGCCTCCAAGCCAGCCATTGCCATGGTCCTTTCCACTATTTCCATAAACAACTTGTCAGAGTTTTTGCGCCACCATGAAGATCCGGCGGAACGGAAAGATGGTGCCAAATTCCCCGGCCGGGTAGGCCTCATCAAGCAACGCTGAATATTCGGCCTCGTACTCGGCGCCGTCCGTGGTGCCAAGCGCCTGCAGCACGGGCCGCAGGCCGGTCCCCCGCACCCAGTTCAGCACGGGGGAATCCCCCTGCAGCAGCTGGTTGTACGTTGTCTCCCACACATCGGCCCGGGCTCCGGCACCCAAAAGGAGCTCGTGGTATTGCCCGGGCTCCCAGACGGCGTCATTGTGGCGCAGCACCCCGTCTAGCTGCTTCCGCCATCGCGGCGATTCCGCAAGCTCGCGCATCAGCACGTGCGACGGGGACGCAAAGTTGCCGGGCACCTGCACCGCCAGCCACGCACCCGGGGCAAGCGCGGCCAGCCAGGCGGACATGAGTTCCTGGTGGCCCGGCACCCACTGAAGTGCCGCGTTGGAGACGACCACGTCCGTGCCCGGCTCCGGGCGCCAGCTGCGGATGTCCGCCTCGGCAAAGGTGAGGGACCCGCCGTCCCGGGTGCCGGCGTCGTGCCTGGCCTTGGCAATCATTTCAGCGGAACTGTCAAGGCCTTCCACGTTCGCGCCGGGCCAGCGCCGGGACAACGTGGCTGTCAGGTTGCCGGGCCCGCACCCCAGGTCCACGGCGTGGCGCGGCGCATCGGCCGTGATGCGGCCCGTCAGGTCAAAGAAGGGCCGGTTGCGAAAGTCGCCAAATTCCACGTATTTTGCAGGATCCCAGGTCAGCTGTTCGTATCCCATGGCGTCATCCTGCCACAGCCTGCCCCCGTAGACTGGAACCACCATGAACCTTCTTGAGCAGCTTTCCGGCCTTGACCCCCAAACCTCCAGTGATGACGACGTCCTGGACGCATTCCTGGAGTGGACCATGGACCGCGGGCTGGAGCTTTACCCCGCACAGGAGGACGCCGCGATTGAACTGGTGAGCGGCAACAACGTGATCCTCTCCACACCCACTGGTTCCGGGAAGTCCATGGTGGCCATCGCCGCCCACTTCAACGCCATGGCACGCGGGGCCGCCAGCTACTACACGGCCCCCATCAAGGCCCTGGTGTCGGAAAAGTTCTTTGCCCTGTGCGAGATTTTCGGGGCGGAAAACGTGGGCATGATCACCGGGGATTCCTCGGTCAACCAGGACGCCCCCATCATCTGCTGCACGGCGGAAATCCTGGCCAACATTGCCCTGCGTGAGGGCGAGCATGCCGATGTGGGCGTGGTGATCATGGACGAGTTCCACTACTACTCGGATCCCCAGCGCGGCTGGGCCTGGCAGCTGCCCCTCCTGGAACTCCCCCAGTCCCAGTTCCTGCTCATGAGCGCCACGCTGGGGGACGTGACGCGCTTTGAACGCGAGCTGACCGAGCTGACCAACCGGACCACCACCACGGTTTCCTCCGGCGTGCGCCCCATTCCGCTGCACTACTACTACGTCACCACCGGCGTGCATGAATCGCTGGAGGAATTGCTCGCCACGAAACAAGTACCGGTGTACGTGGTGCACTTCAGCCAGGCCGAAGCCATTGACCGGGCACAGAACCTGATGAGCATCAATGTCTGCACCCGGGAGGAAAAGGACCGGATCGGCGAGCTCATCGCCGGCTTCCGCTTTTCGGCAGGCTTTGGCAAGACCCTCAACCGGCTGGTGCGCCACGGCATCGGGGTGCACCATGCCGGCATGCTGCCCAAGTACCGCCGCCTGGTGGAGCAGCTGGCGCAGGCAGGGCTGCTGAAGGTAATCTGCGGCACCGACACCCTTGGCGTGGGCATCAACGTGCCCATCCGCACTGTCCTCATGACTGCCCTGAGCAAGTACGACGGCGTGCGCACCCGCGTGCTGCAGGTCCGCGAGTTCCAGCAGATTGCCGGCCGCGCGGGGCGTGCCGGCTACGACACGGCCGGCACCGTGATGGTGCAGGCGCCGGAGCACGTCATTGAAAACACCAAGGCCATGGCCAAGGCCGTGGCAAAGTTCGGCGACGACCAAAAGAAGCTCCGCCAGGTGGTCAGGAAGAAGCCGCAGCAGGGGTTTGTCAGCTGGGGCGAGCCCACGTTCAAGCGGCTTAGTGAATCCGTGCCGGAGCCGCTCACCTCGAGCTTCAGCGTCACCCACGCCATGCTGCTGAACCTGCTGGAACGTCCCGGCGACCCGTTCCAGGCGGCCCGGAAGCTGCTGACGGAAAACCACGAAACGCCGTCCGCCCAGCGGAAACTGATCCGCAAGGCCCTGGGCATCTACCGCGAACTGCTGGGCGCCGGGATTGTGGAACGCATCCCGGAAGGGGAGCTGGAGGGCGACGGACGGACCGTCCGGCTCACCACGCACCTGCAGATGAACTTTGCACTGAACCAGCCACTCTCCCCCTTCGCCCTGGCGGCACTGGAGCTGCTGGACCCCGAGTCCCCCAGCTACGCCCTGGACGTCATCTCCGTCATCGAGTCCACGCTGGAAAAGCCGCGCCAGATCCTCGCCGCGCAGCTCAAGCGCGCACGGACCGAGAAAGTTACGGCCATGAAGGCCGACGGCATTGAATACGACGAACGCATGGCCATCCTTGATGAGGTCACGTACCCGCAGCCGCTGGCCGAGATGCTCTTCGGGGCCTTCGAGGTGTACCGGAAGGCAGCCCCATGGGTGGGCGACTTCGAGCTCAGCCCCAAGTCGATCATCCGCGACCTGTACGAGCGCGCCATGAACTTTGGCGAATACGTCCAGTACTACTCGCTGGCCCGCTCCGAAGGCATTGTGCTGCGCTACCTCACGGATGCCTACAAGGCGCTGCGCCAGACTGTTCCGCAGGACGCCCTGCGGGAGGACCTCCAGGACATCATTTCCTGGCTGGGCGAACTGGTCCGCCAGATTGACTCCAGCCTGCTCGACGAGTGGGAAAAGATGACCAACGGAGAAGAGCCGGACCTCCCGGACGAAACGGCCCTGCCCCCGGCCCCGCCGCGGCTCACGGACAACCACCGCGCCTTCCGGGTGATGGTCCGGAACGAAATGTTCCGCCGGGTGGAGCTGGCGGCCGATGACAACTTTGAGGCATTGGGCGAGCTCGACGGCGACCACGGCTGGAACGCGGACCGCTGGGCCGACGCCTTGGACGGCTATTGGGACGAACACGAGTACATCGAGTCGGGCCCGGCCGCCCGCGGCCCGGCGCTGCTTCACATCACGGAGGGCGCACTTTCCTGGAAGGTGCGCCAGACCCTCGCGGACCCCGCCGGCAACCACGACTGGTCCATGACGGCCACCGTCGACCTGGAGGCATCAAACCAGGCCGGCGCGGCCGTCGTCGTGCTGGAGGACTTTAGCCGCATGTAGGCGGCGGGACGGCCGCAGCCCTAATGCACGTTGTGCGGATCGCTGGACGTGGACGGCGCGGTCCTCGGTGAGTAGGTCCCGGAGTCCGAAATGTCCGACTTGGAGTGGTCCTTGAGTCCCAGCGACGCCGCGAGCGTGATGAGCGCGGAGACCAGGATGTAGGCGGAGACGGCATATCCGGTGCCAAACTGGTGCATGAGCACCGTCGCCAGCAGTGCCGCCGGGCCGCCGGCAACAATCGAGGCCAGCTGGTATCCCAGCCCGGCACCCGTGTAGCGCAGGTTTGTCGGGAAGTTCTCGGCAATGATCGAAGCCTGCGGACCGTATTGCATGGCGTGCGGCACGAGGGCCACGGACAGCGCGATGAACACGAGCCAGGCCGCGCCGCTGTCAAGCATGGCGAAATAGACAAACCCCCACACGCCCGTGATGGCCGCGCCGAGCTGGTAAATCTTCAGCCGGCCCTTTTTGTCCGAGAGGTGGCCAAAATACGGTACAAAGAACAGCTCCAGGGCGGCGGCGACCATGGTGCCGATCAGCACGAAGTTGTAGCCGTAATGGTGGTTCTTGTCCGTCAGGTAGGACAGGACAAAGGCGGTCACGATGTAGAACGGCATCTGTTCCGACATGCGCAGCAGGGCCGACAGGATGATCTCCTTCGGGTAGCGCTTGATGACCGCCATTACGGGCGCCTTCTGGGTCTTGTTGTTCCGGACCACCTCGGCGAACATGGGGGTCTCCATGATGCGGATCCGGATGTACAGCCCAATGGCCACCAGGACCAGGCTGAGCAGGAACGGGATGCGCCAGCCCCACGCAACAAACGCCTCTGTGCCCATGATGCCGTTGAATATTGCCATAAGTCCGGTGGAGAGGATGATGCCAATGGCCACGCCAAGCTGCGGCCAGCTGGCCATCAGCCCGCGGCGCTTCTGGTCGCCCCATTCCATGGACAGCAGGATTGACCCGCCCCACTCCCCGCCCACCGCGATGCCCTGCAGGACGCGCAGCAGTATCAGGATTGCCGGTGCGGCGTCGCCCCAGGAGTTTGCGCCGGGCAGCACGCCGATCAGTGCCGTCGACAAGCCCATCATGAGCAGCGTGGTGATGAGCATGGCCTTCCGGCCAATCCGGTCGCCCCAGTGGCCAAAGATGGCCGCGCCAATGGGCCGGGCCACAAAGCCGACAAAGTAGGAGGCAAAGGAGGCAATTAGGCCAAGGTAGGGAGACATGTGCGGGAAGAACGCGTGCGGAAACACCAGGGCCGCCGCGGCGCCGTAGAGAAAATAGTCATACCATTCAATGGTTGTGCCGATGGTGCTGGCGATGGCCGCCTTGCGCACCTGGCTTTGCTGTTCGCGGCCGTCCAAGGCAGCCGAATTACCCGTGGTCATGGTTTTGTACGCTTTCAAGAGTTGAATGCTTCCACCGCGTCCCCCCTTTCCGTCTTAAGGTTGCATGGGAGTTTTGTCAAGGAACCACGCGGAAGTTCTGGGTGCCGGCTGTGCATTTCCGTGATTGGAGGGCCATCGCGGCCGCGCGGCGGCACCGGATATGCTCAGTTCATGACTTTGATCCGCACCGCCGTCCCCTCCGACGTCCCGGCCATTCTCGGCCTGATCCACGATCTGGCCGTTTACGAAAAGGAGCCCGACGCCGTCAAGAACACGGCGGCGCTGCTCCACGAAAACCTTTTTGGAGCGGACCCGGGAGTCCACGTGCACGTGGTGGACAACCCCGAAGCCGGCGGGCCGATCGTTGGTTTTGCGCTCTGGTTCCTGAATTACTCCACCTGGGAGGGCACCATGGGCATCCACCTCGAGGACCTGTACGTGCGCCCGGAGGCCCGCGGCAGCGGTTACGGCAAGCAGCTGCTGAGCACCCTGGCCGGCATTGCCGTGGAGCGCGGCTATGCACGGGTTGAGTGGAGCGTGCTGGACTGGAACAAGCCGTCCATCGACTTTTACAAGTCCATTGGTGCAGCACCCATGGACGGCTGGCACGTGTACCGGCTCGAAGGCCCCTCGCTGGGCCGCTTCGGCAACGCCGCGGAAGTTTCGGCATGAGCGCGCCGTACATCATGCGCGGAGTGCAGATGCGCGACCATCATTTTACGGTTCCCCTCGACCACGCCTTCCCGGCCGGGCCCACCATCGAACTTTTCGCCAGGGAACTTTCCGACCCGGCCCGCGACGCCACGGAACTTCCCTGGCTGCTCTTTTTGCAGGGCGGCCCGGGCGGCCGCGGGAACCGCCCCCTTGGCTTGAACGGCTGGCTGGGCGAAGCCAGCAAGAATTTCCGCGTGCTGATGCTGGACCAGCGCGGCACGGGCCTGTCCACGCCGGCTTCACGGCAGACGCTCCCGCTGGTGGGTGACACGGCCGCGCAGGCCGACTACCTTTCCCATTTCCGGGCCCCGGACATTGTGGCGGACGCCGAATTCATCCGCCGGGCACTGGGGTCGGGCCCGTGGTCGGTTTTCGGCCAGAGCTACGGCGGATTCTGTGCCCTGAGCTACCTGTCCTTTGCCCCCGAGGGCCTGAAGGAGGTGCTGGTCACGGGCGGGCTGGGCCCGCTCAACGGCCCCGCCGACCAGGTCTACGAGGCAACGTTCCGGCGGCTGGTGGCCCGCAACGCCGAGTACTTTGCCCGCTATCCCCAGGACAGGGCCCTGGTAACACGCCTCATGCGCCATGTCGCCGCGGTCCACGAGGCACTGCCGACCGGGGAACGGCTCACGCCGGAGCGGGTGCAGATGCTGGGGAACTACTTTGGCGGCAACACACGCATTGACGCCCTGCACTACCTGCTGGAGGACGCCTTTGTTTCCACGCCCGACGGCGACCGGCTCTCGGACAGTTTCCTGAGCCAGCTTTCCGCGCTGGTGACCCGGGCGGCGAATCCCCTGTATGCACTCATGCACGAATCCATCTACGTCCAGGGGGTGGCAAGCAACTGGGCCGCGGCACGCGTGCTGGCCGGCCGGCCCCACTTCGCGCCCGATGCCCCGGAGCCCCTGCTGACCGGCGAGGCAGTCTACCCCTGGTACTTTGAACAGGACCCGTCACTGGTGCCCTTGCGCGGGCTCGCGGAGCTCCTCGCTGCCCGCACCGAGGGCTGGGGCCCCCTGTACGACGAAGGGCAGCTGGCACGCAACACGGTGCCGGTGGCCGCCGCCGTCTACTCGGACGACATCTATGTGGACCGGGACCTTTCCATGGCCACCGCCGCCGCCGTCAGGGGCCTGCGGGTGTGGGAAAGCGCCGACTTCCACCATGACGGCATAGCCGACGACGGCGAGGGCATCTTCGCCCGGCTCCTGGAACTGGTTCGGGGGGAAGCCGCCTAGCACGGCAGCTTCCCCCTGGCCGGCTCAACCGGCGTTGAGTCGGCGTTCCTTGTTTTTCGAATGGACTATGCTGGCCACGATTGCGACGGCCATGGTACCGAGGATCACGGCCAGTGAGACGAAGGTGGGGATCTCCGGGGCCCAGGATATGGATTGGCCGCCATTGATGAATGGCAGCTCGTTGACGTGCATGGCGTGAAGCACCAGCTTGATGCCAATGAACGCCAGGATCACGGACAGGGCGTGCTTGAGGTACACCAGCCGGTCCATGAGACCGCCTAGCAGGAAGTACAGCTGGCGCAGGCCCATGAGCGCGAAAATGTTCGCGGTGAAGACAATGAACGCGCTTTGCGTCAGGCCGAAGATGGCAGGGATGGAATCCACGGCGAACAGCAGGTCAGTGACGCCGATGGTGACAAACACCACCAGCATGGGCGTGAACACCTTCTTGCCGGAGCTGGTGGTGGTGCGGAGGCGCCCGGCGTCGTAGCTGTCGGTCATGGGAATGACGCGGCGCACGGCACGGATGAGGAAGTTCTCCTTGTCGGCGTCCTCACCTTCGCTTTCCGGGCGGCTCTGCTTCCACGCGGTCCACAGCAGGAAGGCGCCGAAAATGTAGAACACCGCGCTGAACTGTTCGATCACCACCGCACCCACCATGATGAAAATGCCGCGTAGGACCAGGGCAATGATGATGCCCACCATCAACACTTCCTGCTGGTAGCGCCGCGGCACGGAGAAGCGGGCCATGATGATGATGAAAACAAACAGGTTGTCGATGCTGAGGCTGTATTCAGTCACCCAGCCGGCCACGAACTGGCCGCTGAATTCGGCGCCGGTGAAAAGGAACAGCATCGCCGCAAAAATAAGGGCGAGCCCAACGTAGAAGGCCACCCACAGCCCGGATTCCTTCATGGAGGGAATGTGGGGGCGCTTGATGACCAGCAGGAGGTCGGCGAGGAGGATCAGGCCCAGGACGGCAAAGGAGCCGACCTCAAACCATACGGGCAAATTGTGCATCGTGCACCTTTCAAGGCATGGAGGAAAGACATAAGTCTCTCCACCACCTTGACGGCGGCCGCTACACCCGGCGCAGCAACGGTGCCGCACGTGTTGACGAATGTAGCGTTTGGGATACTCCCCTACGTGCGATTAAGCCTACACGGTATTTGCGGCAGCCGCCTACGCGTGGCCGGCGCCCCGCATCTGGCGGAGCTCCTTTTTGAGATCCGCCACCTCGTCGCGCAGCCGGGCTGCCAGTTCGAAGTGCAGCTCGGCGGCGGCGCCGTGCATTTGGGCCGTAAGCTCTTCGATCAACTGCACCAGGTCCGCGGCGGGGCGGGCGGCCAGCCCGTCCGCGCGGACGGCGGACTTTGCCTTGTCGCGCTTGCCCCGGGCTTCCTCCAGCAGGGCTGCCGTGTCAGCATCCTCGCGGGCCAGCTGGTCCGTGATGTCAGCGATCTTCTTGCGCAGCGGCTGGGGGTCGATGCCGCGTTCGGTGTTGTAGGCCACCTGAATCTCACGCCGCCGGTTGGTCTCATCGATGGCGAACTGCATGGAGGCCGTGATCCTGTCCGCGTACATGTGCACCTGGCCCGACACGTTCCGGGCAGCGCGGCCAATGGTCTGGATCAGGGACGTCCCGGAGCGCAGGAACCCTTCCTTGTCCGCATCCAGGATGCTGACCAGCGACACCTCGGGCAGGTCCAGGCCTTCGCGGAGCAGGTTGATGCCCACCAGGACGTCAAAGACGCCCATGCGCAGTTCACGGAGCAGTTCGACCCGGCGCAGCGTGTCAACGTCGGAGTGCAGGTACTGGACCTTGATGCCGTTGCCGAGCAGGTAGTCCGTCAGGTCCTCGGCCATCCGCTTGGTCAGCGTGGTGACCAGCACGCGTTCACTCTTTTCGGTGCGCTCCCGGATCTCTCCCAGGAGGTCGTTGATCTGGTCCTTGGACGGCTTGACAATGATTTCGGGGTCAATGAGGCCGGTGGGGCGGATGATCTGCTGGACGTAGCCGTCCGACTTGCCGAGCTCGTACTTGCCCGGGGTGGCCGACATGTAGACCGTCTGCCCAACACGGTCCAGGAATTCGTCCCATTTCAGCGGCCTGTTGTCCATGGCGGAAGGCAGCCGGAAGCCGTGGTCCACGAGGGTCCGTTTCCGGGACATGTCGCCCTCATACATGGCGCCAATTTGGGGCACCGTCACATGGGACTCGTCAATGACCAGCAGGAAGTCGTCCGGGAAGTAGTCCAGCAGGCAGTGCGGTGCGCTTCCCTGCTCGCGGCCGTCAATGTGCCGCGAGTAGTTCTCAATGCCGTTGCAGAAGCCCATCTGCTCCATCATTTCCAGGTCATAGGTGGTGCGCATGCGCAGCCGCTGGGCCTCCAGGAGCTTGTTTTGGCTTTCCAGCTCCCTGGTGCGCTCCGCCAGCTCCTCCTCGATCTGCTTGACGGCGCGGGCCATCCGTTCAGGGCCGGCCACGTAGTGCGAGGCCGGGAAAACATACATTTCCGTTTCTTCCCGGATCACTTGTCCGGTCAGCGGGTGCAGCGTGTAAATGTTTTCAATTTCATCGCCGAAGAATTCGATCCGCAGGGCCTGTTCCTCATACATGGGGATGATCTCCACGGTGTCCCCGCGGACCCGGAACGTGCCGCGGTGGAAGTCAATGTCATTGCGTGCGTACTGCATGCCGACAAACTTCCGGAGCAGCTCGTCCCGGTTCATGGTTGCGCCCCGCGTCAGGGTGACCATGCCGGCAACATACTCCTCCGGCGTGCCCAGGCCGTAGATGCAGGACACCGTGGCCACCACGATGACGTCACGCCGGGTGAGCAGTGCATTCGTGGCCGAGTGCCTCAGGCGTTCCACTTCCTCGTTGACGGAGGAGTCCTTTTCAATGAACGTGTCCGACTGCGGAACGTAGGCCTCGGGCTGGTAGTAGTCGTAGTAGGAGACGAAGTATTCCACTGCATTGTTGGGCAGCAGCTCGCGGAATTCGTTGGCCAGCTGGGCTGCCAGTGTTTTGTTCTGCACCATGACCAGCGTGGGGCGCTGGACCTGCTCGATCAGCCATGCCGCCGTGGCCGACTTGCCGGTGCCCGTGGCGCCCAGGAGCACAATGTCCTTCTCACCGTTGGTGATCCGCTCGGTCAGCTCCTTGATGGCGGCCGGCTGGTCGCCTGCCGGCTGGAAGTCGCTAATGACCTCAAAAGGGGCAACAACACGGTTAATTTCCTGCGCAAGGCTCATGCGGTTAACGGTACCCCCGTTGCGACATGGGGAGGACTCCCCATCCATTCGATGCGTCAATTAGTCCACTGCATGTAAAAATAGTCCGAGACATCATCGCACCACCACCCGAATGAGGAAAAAATGACTTCCAATACACCTGAAAACCCCTACGGGCAGCCTGCACCGCAAGCGCCCTATGCACAGCCTGCACCCTACGGCCAGCAGCCTTACGGCGCCCCGGCCGAAGATCCCGGCAAGACCTTGGGCATCGTGGGCCTGGTGCTCTGCTTTGTCTTCTCCCTGGCCGGCCTGATCGTGTCCATCATTGCTAAGAAGAAGTCCACCGCGGCAGGGTTCAAGAACACCCCCGCGAACGTCGGCGTCATTCTTGGCTGGATCTTCACCATTCTTGGCCTGATCGTGGCGGTCATCTACATCATCGCCATCGTGGCCCTCCTCAACAACCCGGGACTGGTCAGCAACTAAGAGCCCCCAGCAAGGCAGGTGTCATCCCGCAAGGGAGGCACCTGCCTTTCTTATTGCCTGCCGGGGGCCGCCCAGCCCGTGGCGGACATCCACGCCGCAAGCTCCGGCAGCGCAGCGGGAAACCACGGCTCCTTCGCATCCGCATAGGCCGCCGTGGTGGCATCCGCGGAGTGTTCCGCGGCAAGGCCCCGCTTGAAGCTTTCGTAGCGCAGGCGCACGTGGGTGTCGGCCCGCAGCCAGTCGCGGAAGGCCAGCGCCAGCACCGCGCCAGGTGAGCCGTCAACCCGCACATGCAGGTTGACGGGCCGCCCGGGGTCCGCCGCATTGTGCAGGCGCTTCGCCCACCGTTCCCCGGTGTGGCCGCCACCGAAATCGTGGCCCGTGTCCCACCACTCCCCCGCCCGGCGCGGAAAGCCGGCGCCGGCCAGTTCATCCGCCACGGCGTCGGCCGCGGCCAATGAATGAACCCGCAGCTGCAGGTCGAGAACGTCCTTGGCAGCCAGGCCGGGCACCGACGTCGAGCCGATGTGGTCCACGCCCAGGGCGGAACTGCCCACGGCGTGCCTGATCCGCCCGGCCAGTCGGGCTGCCTGGGCAGGCCAGGCCGAATCCGGCTCCACGATGACCGGCGGCCCGGCCGTGGGTGCGGGCACGCCGGCCGCCAGGTTCCGGGCGAAGGGCACCAGCCGCTGGTGCCACAAGACATCCACCTGCGCCAGCACTTCCTCGGGCATGCCCGTGTTTGACAGCACGACGTCGGCAGCAGCCCGCCGCTGTTCGTCACCAAGCTGCGCGGCCATCCGGGCGTCGGCATCGGCCACGCTCATGCCGCGGCGGGACACCATCCGCTCCCGGCGCACCGCCGCAGGGGCATCAACCACCACCACAAGGTGAAAGGATGCCTCCTGGCCGGTCTCCACCAGCAGCGGGATGTCCTGGACAACTACGGCTCCCGGGCCGGCACCCTGTTTCAACGCGGCGGCCGCCGCGCGGACCAGCGGGTGGACAATGGCATTGAGTGCCTTCAGCTTGTCGGGGTCGGCAAACACCACGGCCCCCAGGGCAGGCCTGTCAAGGGAACCGTTCCCTGCCAGCACTGCGGGGCCAAATTCGGCCGCCACGGCGGCCAGGCCGGGGGTCCCGGGCGCCACCACGTCCCTGGCCAGCTGGTCCGCATCGATGACCACGGCGCCCAGCTCGCGGAACCGTGCGGACAGAAGTGACTTGCCGGATGCGATGCCGCCCGTGAGCCCAATCGAAAGCATGACTCCACACTAGACTGTCCTGGTGACCCACTCCGAGCAGCCTGCCGCCACGCCTGGAATCAGCAGCTACGCCACCCTGGCAGCCGGGCCGGACGTGCGCCATGAGCTGGTGGTGAAGAAGTCCCGTTTCATCACGGTGCTGCGGCGCGTGGAGGATGAGTCCGCGGCCCGGCTGCTGGTGGCCGAACTCCGGAGGGAGTTTTACGACGCCAGGCACCATTGTTCGGCGTTTGTGCTGGGTCCCGGGCGGGGTGTGCAGCGCTCCCATGACGACGGCGAGCCCTCCGGCACGGCCGGGCTGCCCATGCTTGAGGCACTGCTCAAGCGCGACACCGGGGGCGGCGCCGTTCCGGAGGCCATGCTCAGCGACGTGTGTGCCGTCGTCGTGCGCTATTTTGGGGGCATCCTGCTCGGTGCCGGAGGGCTGGTGCGGGCGTACTCGGAGTCCGTCAGCAGCTCCCTTGCCGTGGCGCCGCTGGTGCGACGGGACCGCATGCAGCTGTTTACGGTGGCTGTGGCGCATGGGGACGCGGGGCGGCTGGAGCACGAGCTCCGCAGTGCCGGCTACACCATGACGGGCAACAGCTACGGTGCCGCCACCACCTTGGTGGGGCTGGCGATGGCCGACGATTCCTCCGTGATTGCCGCGGCGCAGGACAAGCTGGCCTCGCTGACGGCGGGCCGGGCCATGCTGGTGCCGGCTGGCACGGATTGGGTGGATAGGCCGCTGGCGGCGCGCTGAAGCGCCCGTCCGATGGTCCGGCCGATTCAGCGTTCGCGGGCCAGGGCCCCTGCCACGTCCGGCCACGGCACCGTGAGGCGCTTCCCAAAGACGAGTGCCTTGGTGAGGTCGGCGTGAGCCACGACAATGCCGTCCTGGGATACCTCCAGTATGACGACGCCGTTGCACAGTTCAGGATCCGGGTCGCGCAACTGCCAGCGTTCCGCCAGCTCAGAAATCCCACGTTCCAGCAGCCGTTCCTCACCCGCCAGGAAGTCGGTGGGCCCGCCCACGGCGTGGCCCAGCAGGTTGTACGGCTGGACTTCGGACCAGTCGGGGGCCAGCGGCGCCAGATAGCCGACGGTCTCGCCGTCTCCGGAGCGGGCAACCTTCATCCAAGTCGACGCGGGCATGCCTGACCTTTCGTGTGGTGGCTGGGTGCAGCACTCCTTGGTGGGGTGCCGGGCTGTTAAAGGGAACGGGTCCCCCACCTGAAGGTGGAGGACCCGATCACTGAAGCGTTGGACGCCTGTCGGAAATTAGTTTCCGGTGAGCTTCTCACGCAGGGCGGCCAGGGCCTCGTCGGAAGCCAGGGTGCCGGCTCCGGCGTCGGAGACAGCCGGCTCGGAGGAGTAGCTGGTGCCTGCGGCTTCGCCGCTGGCACCGGCACCGTCAGCTGCTGCATCTTCTGCGGCGTGCTGGGCAACCTGCTTCTTGTGGGACTCCCAGCGGGCCTGGGCGTCAGCGTACTGCTGCTCCCAGACGGCGCGCTGGCTCTCGTAGCCTTCGAGCCATTCATTCGACTCGGGGTCGAACCCCTCGGGGTACTTGTAGTTGCCCTCTTCGTCGTACTCGGCAACCATGCCGTAGAGGGCCGGGTCGAACTCGGTGGAGTCGACGTCGACACCTTCGTTGGCCTGCTTGAGGGACAGCGAGATGCGGCGGCGTTCCAGGTCGATGTCGATGACCTTGACGAACAGTTCGTCGCCCACGGAGACAACCTGCTCGGCCAGCTCCACGTGGCGCACGGCCAGCTCGGAGATGTGGACCAGGCCTTCGATGCCGTCTTCAACGCGAACGAACGCGCCGAACGGAACCAGCTTGGTGACCTTTCCGGGGACAACCTGGCCCAGCGCGTGCGTGCGGGCGAAGGTCTGCCACGGATCTTCCTGCGTAGCCTTGAGCGAGAGCGACACGCGCTCGCGGTCCAGGTCCACTTCGAGCACCTCGACGGTGACTTCCTGGCCAACTTCGACAACCTCGGACGGGTGGTCGATGTGCTTCCAGGACAGCTCGGAAACGTGGACGAGGCCGTCCACCCCGCCCAGGTCCACGAAGGCACCGAAGTTGACGATGGAGGAAACAACGCCGGGACGAACCTGGCCCTTTTCCAGCTTGTTGAGGAACGTGGAGCGAACCTCGGACTGGGTCTGCTCGAGCCAGGCACGGCGGGACAGGACCACGTTGTTGCGGTTCTTGTCCAGCTCGATGATCTTGGCTTCGATCTGCTGGCCGATGTACGGAGCCAGGTCGCGCACACGGCGCATCTCGACGAGCGATGCGGGCAGGAAGCCGCGCAGGCCGATGTCGAGGATAAGACCACCCTTGACCACCTCGATGACGGTACCGGTGACGACACCGTCTTCTTCCTTGACCTTCTCGATGTCGCCCCAGGCGCGCTCGTACTGTGCGCGCTTCTTGGAGAGGATCAGGCGGCCTTCTTTATCTTCCTTCGTGAGGACCAAGGCTTCGACCTGGTCGCCCACGGAGACAACGTCCCCGGGGTCGACGTCGTGCTTGATGGAAAGCTCGCGGGAGGGGATGACACCTTCGGTCTTGTAACCGATGTCGAGCAGAACTTCGTCGCGGTCAACCTTGACAACAACACCTTCGACGAGATCGCCGTCGTTGAAGTACTTGATGGTTGCGTCCACTGCGGCGAGGAATTCTTCAGCAGTACCGATGTCGTTGATCGCAACAACAGGGGTACCAGTCTTCTCGTGGGTCGTGATGGTCATGTAGTAGGGGCTCCGATGTGGATAGTTGGCTGGGCCGGACACGTCCGGCTAATGATGATGGTTGCAGGGGTTCCTGCGGATGGTGCCTGCACGGTTCCGGGCAGGATTGACCGCCCATTACGTGCCCATTTAGTCTAGTTGTTCGCGCCTAGGAGCGCAAAACCCGGGTGCGGCGGCAATAATGGCGATTGTGGATAAATCGACCCTCCTGGTTTTGGGCCCCGCTGCCTGGATTTTGCTGGCCGCCCTGCTGGTCCTGGCCGCCGCAGTCTGGCGCCTGGCCCTGGAGGGCTCCCCTGCCCAAATGCTGGTGGCGGGGCTGCGCGCCCTGGTGCAGCTGGCCGCCGTTGCGCTGGTCATCGCGTTCCTGGCCAACCGCGGCGCCTGGGCGTTCGCCTTTGTGGGGCTGATGTTTGTGGTGGCCGTCTGGACCTCCGGCCACCGGGTGGCGCCGTCGGGCCGGTGGTGGATGGCCGCCGTCCCGCTGGCGGCCGGGGTGGTGCCGGTGGCTGCCTTGATGTTTGCGGCGGGCGTGCTGCCGTTCAACGCCCTGGCCATCATTGCCGTGGTGGGCCAGCAAATCGGCGGGGCCATGTCCACCGTGACCTTGGGCGGGCGGCGTGTGCGGGACGAACTGGACGTGCGCCGCGGCGAGGTGGAGGCCGCCGTCGCGCTTGGATTCCAGTGGCCGGCAGCCCGGCTCATGGTGGGCCGCCCGGTGGCCGGGGAGGCTGTGCTGCCCTCCATCGACCAAACCCGCACGGCCGGCCTGGTGACCCTGCCCGGCGCGTTCGTGGGGATGATCCTGGGCGGTGCCACCCCCTTGGATGCAGGCCTCATCCAGCTGCTGGTGTTGATTTCACTGCTGCTGGTCAACTCGACGGCAGCCGCGGCCACGCTCTGGCTGGCCTGCCGCGGAGCGTGGGTGCGGGAGCCCGCCTGAAGCATCCCCCGGGCCCCGGCAGGGCCCGACTGTCAGTCGGGGTTGCCCAGGACCACGTGGGAGCGGCTGTGGGTGAGGTAGTCGTCCGCCCACGAAACCAGGGCGCTGATGCGCTGGCGGTTGCCCGACAGCAGCACCACATGGACGCCCAGCCAGGCCAGAAACGCCAGCGGTCCCTGCATTTGGATGCGCTTGGGGCCCAGCTCGGCCACCGCGGCGCCCCGGCCAATCATGGCCATGTAGCCCTTGTCCACATAGGCAAACGGTGCCCGCGTGCCGCCGGTGAGGTCGGCGTGGATGTTGCGGGCAGCCCACTTTCCCGCCTGCTGGGCACATGAGCCCAACTGGGGCAGTTTCACTCCGTGGGCGTCGGTCATGTTGGCTGCATCGCCGAGGACGTAGACGCCGGGGGCGCCGGGGGCCGTCAGGTCCGGGTTGACGTCAATGCGGCCGCCGCGTCCCTGTTCCAGGCCCGACGCGGCGACAACGGCACCTGCCTTGAGCCCGCCGGCCCAGACAATAATTTGGGCGGGCAGCGAGGTGCCGTCGGCAAAGGTCACGCCGTCCTGGCGGACGTCGGTGACGCCGGAGCCCATCTTGAGCACGACGCCGGCCTCCTGGAGGCGCTTCGTGGCGTAGGCCTTGGACTTGTCCGAAAAGGGCGTCAGCACGCTCGGGACCATGTCCACGAGATGGACGCTTGAGTTCGCGGCCAGTTCCGGGGAAAAGTATTTGGGAATGACGTATTTGAAGTTCTCGGCGATGGCCCCCGCCGTCTCCACGCCCGTGGGCCCGCCGCCGACCACCACAATGTGCACGCCGCCGCCACCACTGTCCCGTTGGGCCGCGTCAAGCGTGTGGACCATGGCATTGCCCAGTCGCACCGCGTCAGTCACGGAATACAGGGGGTAGGCATTCTCCTGGGCGCCGGGGGTGTTGAAGTAGTTCGCCTCGGCGCCGGCAGCCAGGACCAGGATGTCGGCGTGGAAGGTGTCGCCCTGGTCCGTGGTGACGGTGTGGGCCGCAACGTCCACGGACGCCACCTTCGCCGTGAGCACGGTGGCGCTGCGGTAGCGCTGGAACAGGCCGCGGAACGTCCGCGTGACCTCGGAGACGCCAATCTGCGCTGTCGCCACCTGGTAGAGCAAGGGCTGGAATTGGTGGTAGTTGTGCTGGTCAATGAGCAGCACCTTCACGCCCTTGCGGCCCAGTTCCTTGACGGCGGCCACGCCGGCAAAGCCTCCGCCCACCACGATGACCTGGAACGACGTTTCCATTGCCTGGCTCCTTCATCCGTGCCGGGCCCGCCGGCCGTGGAACTGCTGCCTCTTGTGATGCATCCTACCCGCGACACGGGCGAAGTGGCAGGACAGGGGCAGGCGCCTAAAAGTTTGTCAGGCTGTGGGCGGGGCCCGGCGGGGCGAAGAGTGCGTCGAAGCGGGCCACGGCCCCCGGGACGTCCTCCCGGACCCGTCCCGCGGCGGACAGGGTGCGCGCGCTGACAGCACCCAGGTAGATGCTGGACAGTTCGCTGACCCCCAAGCCCAGCTCTGCTTCAACGGAGCCGTCTTCGGGGCAGCGTTTCACGGTGGCCATCCCGTGGACCACGTCAATGCGGAAAATGCCGGACGCGTGGCCCAGGGGGTCCCCCACGTGGACCGTGATGCTGCCGTCGGAAAGGTAGTGCCGTGCGGCCAGGGCTGCAGGCGTGTCCAGGATGCGCAGCCACAGGTGGTCCTCGGTGCCGGTGCGGTTGTAGTCGCGCTTGGCAGCCATGGCCCATTCCAGCGGGTCCACTTCCGGTGCCATGGTCCACGTGATCCGTTCGATCAGGTCCAAGGAGCCCAGATAGTTCCACAACGCCAAATATGCACTTTCACCGACCGCCAGCAGGTCCACCACCTCAACCGTGGGCGGCTTCGCTTCCTCGTTTGGCCTGTAGGTGACATACCCGTCGATCTCGCCGGCGTCGTCGTAGTGCAGCGCGGCCCGGATGTTGCGCACCGGGGTCATGGACGCGTAATTGCCCTGGCCCGAGGCCACCAGCCGGTACATGTCGTGCCGGCCGATCGACCCGTAGGTGGCAGCGTGCACGCGGGCAAAAATTTCATGGTGCAGGTCACGGACCACCAGCGGATCGGCCACCTCCACGGTTCCCTGCGCAGCGGCGGACGGGTTGTGGAAGGCAATGCCGCCCCGCGTGGCCACTTCCACCGTGCACTTGTGGGTGGCGACGCCAAAGCCGAAACGGCCATAGATGGTTGCCTCGGACGCGGTCAGCGCGGCCAGGGGGATGCCGGCGGCCTTGGCCTGGGCCAGGTCGGAGCTGATCATGGCACGCAGGATCCCTCGGCGCCGGTGGCTGGGGCGCACGGTGACCGCGGTGATCTGGTGCACCGGCAGCAGGGTGCCCCCGCCGACGTTGAGGTTCTTGCGGTGGTACGCGTAGGTGGCCACCGGGTACTCCGGGCCCCATGCACCCGCGGGGGCGGCCGCGTCCTTCAGGTACGCGCCCGTGGCCATGCGCCCGTCAGCCTGTTCCAGCACGGCGAACTTGGCCAGGTTCTCCCCTGTGGGCGCGTCCCCGTAGAAACCGAGTGCAACGGCCTGGGACCACTTGGCGACTTCCTCGGGGACCACCCCGTCAACCAGCCGGACGGGAAACGAGCGCAGTTCATAAGGGAACGACCGCGGATTCCGGCCGGGGATCTCACGCTCGTGGCTCATGGTGCTTCCTCCGTAGGTCCGTTTTTCTCTGGCTGTCTGTGGGGCGGGCGGGGCGGCTAGTGGCCGGCGTCGTTCCAGCTGGAGCCGACGCCGACCTGGACTTCCAGCGGCACCAACAGGTCTGCGGCAGCCCCCATTTGGGCCACGACCAGCGCCTGGACGGCGTCCCGCTCCCCCGGCCAGATCTCCAGGACCAGTTCGTCGTGGACCTGAAGAAGCATGCGGGACTTGAGCCCCTGCTTGTCCAGTTCCGCGGCAACACCGAGCATGGCGTGCTTGATGATGTCGGCGGCGGATCCCTGGATGGGCGAATTCAGCGCCACGCGTTCGGCCAGGTCGCGGAGCTGGCGGTCCGTGCTGGTCAGGTCCGGCAGGTAGCGGCGGCGGCCCTCAATGGTGGAGGTGAAGCCGTCAATGCGGGCCTGTTCGACCACGCCGCGCAGGTAGTCGCGCACCCCGCCAAACCTGTCGAAGTAGTCCTTGACCAGGGTGCGGGCCTCATCCACCGAGATTTCCAGCTGCTTGGACAGGCCAAAGCTGGTCAGCCCGTAGGCCAGCCCGTAGGACATGGCCTTGACCTTGGAGCGCATGGCGGAGGTGACCTCCTCGGGGGCAACGCCGAACACGTGCGATCCCACGTAGCGGTGCAGGTCCTCACCCTGGGCGTATGCCTGGATGAGGCCGGCGTCCCCGGACAGGTGGGCCATGATGCGCATTTCGATCTGCGAGTAGTCCGCTGCCAGCAGGCATTCATAGCCGTCGCTGACCACGAACAGGTCGCGGACGCGGCGCCCCTCTTCGCTGCGGATGGGGATGTTCTGCAGGTTCGGGTTGTTGGAGGACAGCCGGCCCGTGGCAGCCACGTTTTGTGCGTAGGTGGTGTGGATGCGCCCGTCGGCGTCCACTGACTTCTTCAGGGTTTCCACCATCTGCTTGAGCTTGGATGCCTCGCGGTGTGCCATGAGCTGGGCCAGGAATTCGTGTCCGGTCTTTTCCAGCAGGGCCTTCAGGGAGGCCGCGTCCGTGGTGTAGCCGGTCTTGATCTTCTTGGTCTTGGGCAGGCCCAGCTCCTCAAAGAGCACCTCCTGCAGCTGCTTCGGCGAGCCCAGGTTCACCTCGTGGCCGATGGCATCAAAGGCCGCTGCCTGGGCGGCGTTCATGGCTGCCGTGAAATCAGCCAGGAGGGCGTCGAGGCGCTCCTGGGAGACGTCAATGCCTGTCAGTTCCATTTGCGCCAGGACGGCGGCGAGCGGCAGTTCCAGCTGTGCCAGCAGTGTGGCCGCGCCGCGCTCCGCCAGCATCGGGGCAAAGTGTTCGCTGAGCAGGAGGGCCACGTAGCCGCGCTGGACGGCGTCGGCGAACCTGGCCCCGCCTTCCAGGCCCAGGTCAAGCTGGCCGGCGTCTGAGGTGCCGGCCGCGGCGAAGGTGACCTTGAGGTGCATCTGGCTCAGGTCCGGCAGGTCGTAGCTGCGGCGGTCGGGCTGGATCAGGTAGCCGGACAGTGACGTGTCATCCACCACTCCTCCCAGCGAATGCCCGCGGGGGGCCAGCGCCTTGAGCGCTTCCTTGTATTCGTGGACCACCTTGGGCGCGTCCCCCGCCAGCCACGTGCCGAGTTGCCTGTCAAGGGCCTCGTCTGCCGTCCCGAGTTCGACGACGGCGGCCGAGTCCGCGCGGACCAGCGCCACCGCAACTGCCTCCCGCTGGAGACCCAGGGGCTCGCTCAGCACGTCCACGGCGGTCAGCGTGGCCTTGCCGGCCGCGAGCCACTTTTTCAGCGCGGCAGCCTCCGTGACCAACTGGTGGGCTGGCACCTGGTGGCCCTCGCCGTCGTCGTGCTCCTCCTCCTCACCGAACAGGTCGAAGAGGCGCTTGCGGAGGGTGTTGAACTGGAGGGCGTCGAAGAGCTCCTCCACAGCCTCGCGGTCAGGCGCCTGGAGGACCATGTCATCCAGGGCAACGGGGAGTTCCATGTCCCGCAGCAGGTGGTTGAGGCGGCGGTTGCGCTTGACGTCGTCCACGTGGGCACGCAGTGACTCGCCCACCTTCCCGCCGATCGAGTCCAGGTTGTCCAGGATGCCCTCGAGGCCGCCGTACTGGTTGATCCACTTGGCAGCCGTCTTCGGGCCAACCCCCGGCACGCCGGGGAGGTTGTCGGCCGTCTCCCCGACCAGCGCGGCCAGGTCCGAATACCTGTTGGGCGGCACGAAGTACTTTGCTTCCACCGCGGCGGCGTCCATGGGCGGGATGTCGGAGATGCCCTTTTTGGGGTAGAGCACCAGCACCTTGTCGGTGATGAGCTGGAAGGCGTCCCGGTCCCCCGACACCACCAGCACGTCCCAGCCGGCGGTTTCACCCTGGACGGAGAGCGTGGCAATGATGTCGTCCGCCTCGAAGCCGTCTACGGAGATGGTGGGGATGTTCATGGCGGCCATGACCTTGATGATGAGGTCGATCTGCCCGTAGAAGTCCTCGGGCGTTTTGTTGCGCCCCCCCTTGTATTCCGTGTACTCCAGGGACCGGAAGGTGGGGGTGTCCAGGTCGAAGGCAACCACCACGTGTGTGGGCTTTTGCTGGCGGATCATGGTCAAAAGCATGGACGTGAAGCCGTGGACGGCGTTGGTGTGCTGGCCGGTGTCCGTGGCGAAATTCTCCGGCGGCAGGGCGTAAAAGGCGCGGAATGCCATGGAATGGCCGTCGATCACCAGCAGGCGCGGCGTTTCCCCGTCCTGGGTGGCAGCGGAAACAGGTGTCGGGGGGGCCGTCTTGGCAGATTCACTCACAGGTGCCAGCCTAGTCATCATGAACAGTAATTTCACGCCACATGCCCATACCGCCGAACTCGTGGCCGCGGGGGTTCCCGAGGAGATGCATGAATGGCTGTCCCACATGGGGGTCGGCGCCCTGGTGGTGAAGATGGGGATCGTGTTCGGCGAGATGTCCGCCGCGCACATGACGGCCACGATGCCCGTCGAGGGCAACACCCAGGTGGCCGGGCTGCTCCACGGGGGCGCCCACCTGGTCCTGGCCGAGACGCTGGGCTCCTTTGCCGCCGCGATGCATGCCGGTCCGCACCGCCACGTGGTGGGGATCGAGATTGGCGCCACCCACCACCGCGGCATCAAGTCCGGACTGGTCACGGGCACCGCCACCGCCATCCACCTGGGCCGGACGCTGGCCACCCATGAAGTGGTCATGACGGATCCGGAGGGCCGCAAGCTCTCCACCGCCAGGATCACGAACATGATCCTGGACAACTGAGCACTTTCCGCCCCGCCCGGCCCGCCCGCCGCCGTCAACAAACGACGCCGGGCACCCGCGTGCCGCTGTCAGCGGAGGGCGGGTGCCCGGCGTCGTTCTTGAACGGGGTGGGCTGCGTGCAGAGTCAGGCAGTGATGCCGAACAGGTGCATGGCGAACTTGTAAAACGGGGGAACGATCAGCACGATCCCGATGACGACGGCCAGCACGCTGAAGCCGAAGGACACATAGGCGCCCCATTTGGCGGCGAGGCTGGCGCGGGTGCCGTCGCCGTCGCCGCTGACGGCTGTCAGGCGCACGCCCAGCGAGTACATGACGACAACGAAGCCCGCCCCGACCAGGGTGACCACTGCAACGACAACGAATCCCATCCAGTCAATGACGGGCTTGGAGGCAGCTGCTGCTGCCATGGCGGTGATGGAGGCCAACTGCATTATTTGCCCTTCTTGCTGGTCTGCTTCTTGCCCTTGGGCGATTCTGCTGCCTGTGCGGCCTTGGTCATGGCCTTCAGGACGGCGGTGTCCGCCTGGTCCACGGCCGCCTGCGCCTTGGCCCGGATGGCTGCCGTTTCCGCGGCGCGCTTCGCGGCCTTGTCGGCCAGCTTGGCTGCGGCGCGGGCCTTGGCCGCCAGGCGGTCCCGCTCCTTCCTGCTGGGGATGTGGAGGGCCTCGCCAACCGCGTCCACGTCGCTGATGGCGTTGTTGTGGTCGACCGTTTCCCGCTGGGAGAGGAAGAACATGAACAGGATTGCGCCGATGCCCAGCACCGTGACGATGACCAGGCCCAGGACGCCGGTGCGGATCAGCAGGGCAGCCAGCCCCCCGACGACGGCGGCAGCCGGCAGCGTGAACAGCCAGCCCAGGCTGATCTTGCCAATGGCGCCCCAGCGGACGGTGGAACCCTTGCGACCAAGGCCCGAGCCGACCACGGAACCGGACGCCACGTGGGTGGTGGACAGTGCAAAGCCCAGGTGGCTGGAGGCCAGGATGGCTGCGGCGGTGCTGGTTTCAGCGGCAAAGCCCTGGGCCGGCTTGACGTCGGTCAGGCCCGAACCCAGCGTGCGGATGATCCGCCAGCCGCCGGCATATGTGCCGCCGGCAATGGCCAGCGCGCACGCGGTGATGACCCAAATGTGCGGTCCGGTGCCGGATTCCTGGAGATTGGAGGCTATCAGCACCAGGGTGATGACGCCCATGGTCTTCTGCGCGTCATTGGTGCCGTGGGCCAGCGCCACCAACGATGAGCTGAAGACCTGGCCGCGTCGGAACCCGCCGCGCTTCTGCGTGAGCTTGTCCCCGGAATCCGGGTCCGAACGGCGCGTAATTCCATAAGCCAGCTTCGTGCACACGTAGGCAACAAGGCCCGCAACCGCGGGGGCAAGGAGTGCCGGGAAAATGACCTTGGAAAGCACCACCAGGAAATTGACGGCCCCGAAGTTCCAGGTGCCCACGATGGCCGCACCGATCAATCCGCCGAAGAGTGCGTGCGAGGAACTGGACGGCAGGCCCAAAAGCCAGGTGAACAGGTTCCACAGCACGGCCCCCATCAACCCGGCAAAAATGATGGCCGGCGTGATGGCAAACTGCTTCTCGTTGATGATGCCGCCGGAAATGGTCTTCGCCACCTCGGTGGAGAGGAACGCTCCGACCAGGTTCAGGATGGCTGCCAGCGCCACGGCGGTCTTGGGCTTGATGGCCCCGGTGGCAATCGGTGTTGCCATGGCATTGGCCGTGTCATGAAAGCCATTGGTGAAATCGAAGAAAAGAGCCAGTGCAATGACGAGCACGACCATGAAGGTGAGGTGATCCACCCGAGATCCATTTCTATTGGGGGCAAAAGCGAAACAGCAAAGAGTCTAGTCGGACAACTGCGGCGTGCGGGATGGCGGGCGCCGTGGGGAACCTGTCCGGGCGGGGAACCAGCCCCTACGATCCTACGACGGATTTGCCTGGCGCCACCCATTTCTTTGGCTGGCGTTTGGCTGGCGTTTACCTGCCGGCGGTATGCTCCCGGGCCGCGGGTGCCGCGCTGCAGGGCGGCCCGGCACGCACTACGATTCAAGGAAAGGGCCCTGGCCGCCGACCTGCCGTAGGGAATGGTGCATTGAGATGAGCAATTTGGATTCGGAGCCGCAGGAGCTCCTCTGCCCCAGCAGTCCGGGCGCCGTGGAGGTGCTGGAACCGCGGATGGTCCCCCTGGGCGGTCCCCGGGCGATGACAGTGCGCCGGACTTTGCCGCAGCGCCAGCGCTCCCTCATTGGGGCGTGGTGCTTCGTGGACCACTACGGCCCGGATGACGTTTCGGCGACGGGAGGGATGGCCGTGCCGCCGCATCCGCACACAGGCCTGCAGACCGTCAGCTGGCTGTTTACCGGCGAGGTGGAACACACCGATAGTGCCGGATATCACGCCATGGTCCGGCCCGGCGAGCTGAACCTCATGACGGCGGGCCGCGGCATCAGCCATTCCGAATACTCCACGCCCGGCACCACCGTGCTGCACGGAGCCCAACTGTGGGTGGCCCTGCCGGAGCATGCCCGGTTCATGGAACCGACATTTGAGCACTTCCGGCCGGTGCCCGTGCAGCTGCCGGGGGTGACCCTCAGCGTTTTCCTGGGGTCGCTTGCCGGCGGGACGTCCCCGGTGGTTACACACACCCCCCTCCTGGGGGCGGAGTTGCTGCTCGACGCCGGCGCCACCGTCAGCTTGGACGTGGACCCTGCCTTTGAACACGGCTTCCTGGTCGATTCCGGCACGCTCAGCGTGGACGGCAACGCCCTGGCGCCGGGCGAACTTGGGTACACGGGCCCCGGGCGCGGGTCCTTGACGCTGGTCGCCGGACAGGCGCCGGTGCGGCTTTTGCTGATCGGCGGAACTCCCCTGGGCGAGTCAATCGTCATGTGGTGGAACTTCGTGGGGCGCTCCCACGAGGAAGTGGTGGCTTTCCGTGCGGCGTGGCAGGCGGAGATTGCCGCCTTCGGGACGACGCCGGACGGCATGGGCGGCGTGCCGGGCGGGGACCGCCAGTTCGGGCTTCCCGCCAACCAGGTGGATCCGCCGCTGCCGGCCCCCGGGCTTCCCACCGTCAACCTGCGCCCGCGGAGCAATCCAAGCTAGGCCTGCCTCCGTCGTGGCGCCGGTACCCGCGTCGGGGGGCCGGGTGTTGAATGGGTCGCAGGAATGCAACGTCCAGCACCATGAAAAAGGAAACGGGATTCATGACGAGCCAAGCCAAACCCAACACCTCAATTCTCATCATCGGGGCCTCCCGCGGCTTGGGTTTGGCCCTGGCAGAGGAGTACCTCAACAACGGTTCAAACGTGGTTGCCACGGTGCGCGGACCCGGCCGCACCTCCCTGCATGAACTGCAGGACCGTGCTGCCGGCCACCTGGAGATCGAGACCGTGGACATCACCATCCCCGACCAACTCACCAGCCTCCACGGCAGGCTGGCCGCCCGACGGTTCGATCTGTTGTTCGTCAATGCCGGGGTGGCCAATGCCGCAAACGAAACAGCGGCGAACGTCAGCACCGAAGAATTCACCCGCCTCATGGTCACCAACGCCCTCAGCCCCCTGCGCGTTGTCGAGGAATTCAAGGACCTGGTTTCCGCCGCGGGGACCATCGCCGTCATGTCCTCCGGCCAGGGCAGCGTCGCCAACAACACCCGTGGCGGCTTCGAGATCTACCGTGCCAGCAAGTCCGCCCTCAACCAGCTCATGCGCAGCTACGCCGCCCGCAACGCCCGCGACCCCCGCACCCTGCTGCTCATGGCGCCGGGGTGGATCAAGGGCACCGGCGTTGGCGGCCCGAATGCCCCGCTGACAATTGGGGAAAGCATCCCCCGCCTGGTGCGCACCATTGATGCCCAGCACGGCCGGGGAGGCTTGCAATTCCTGGACTATCGCGGCGAAGCCGTCCCCTGGTGACCGGCCCGGCCAGAAGGCCGGATTCGGCCAGAGGGCCGGCTCAGCCCTTGGCGAGGTTTTCCCGCACCATCGGCGCCACCTGGGACCCGTAGAGCTGGATGCTCCTGAGCATGGCGTCGTGCGGGAGCGTGCCATGGCTGTACTTCAGGTCGAAGCGAGACAGCTTCAGCGCCTTCGCCACTTTCGTGATCTTCCGGGCAACTGTCTCCGGGGAGCCCACCACCAGTGCGCCGTTGGGGCTTGCCACTGCGTTGAACTGCAGGCGGGTCAGCGGCGGCCACCCGCGGTCGCGGCCAATGCGGTTGTGCATGGCTGCGTAGTGCGGCCACAGCTCCTCCATGGCCTGTTCGTCCGTCTCCGCCACGTGCCCGGGCGAATGCACACCGATGGGAAGTTCTGGCCGGCCAAACTCGGCCAGCGCACGGTGGTAGAGGTCGGCGAACGGCGCGAACTGCAGCGGTTCCCCGCCAATTATGGCCAGCATGAGGGGCATCCCATGGTGGGCTGCCCGGACCACGGATTGCGGGCTGCCGCCCACCGCAACCCAGGCCCTGAGCGCGCCTGATTCGGTGTGCGGGTAGACCATCTGCTCCGTCAGGGCCGGCCGGGTGTTTCCGCTCCACGTGACCGGGCCCTGCTTGAGGAGTTCGGCGAACAGCGCCAGCTTTTCCTCAAACAGTTCCTCGTACTGGCTCAGGTCGAAGCCGAACAGGGGGAAGGATTCCGTGAAGGACCCCCTGCCCAGGGTGACTTCGGCGCGGCCGGAGGAAACGGCGTCGAGCGTGGAAAAGCGCTGGAAGACTCGGATGGGGTCGTCGGAACTGAGGACGGTGACGGCCGAGCCAAGGCGGATCCGCTTCGTCTGCCCGGCAATCGCCGCCAGGACCATGTCCGGTGAGGAAATGGCGAAGTCGTCACGGTGGTGCTCCCCCACGCCGAAGTAGTCCAGGCCCAGGGAGTCGGCCAGCACGGCCTGTTCGACGACGTCGCGGATCACCTGGGCGGCCGGCTTCGCTTCCCCGCCCGGCGCCAGGGTGACGTCGCCAAAGGTGTCCAGTCCCAGCTCAATGCCGGGGGCTTCAATTGCTCCGTTTGCCACGTGTGTTCCGTCCGCTCTGTTGTTCTGCCGAGGCGGTCAAGCACCCCGGTCATGAATATGCGTTTGTATCTACATTGGGAACTTTGGCGTGCCCGGAACTATTCCCGGGCGTCTGTCGGCGGCAGGCGGCGTCCGCCCGGCTAACGCTGGGCTGCCGCGGCGTACTTGCGCCGGTAGACCGCCAGGAAGGTGGAAATCCTGCGCACGGCCTCTTCGATGTCGCCAACGGAGGGCAGCACCACGAAGCGGAAATGGTCCGGCGTGGGCCAATGGAAGGCGGTGCCGTGGGACACCAGGAGCTTTTGGTCCTGCAGCAGGTCGATGACGAATTTCTCATCATTGTCGATCGGATACATCTCCGGGTCCAGCTTCACGAAGAGGTACATCGCGCCGGCGGCGGGGACGCAGGAGACGCCCGGCAGCGCGTTGAGCAGCTCCGAGGCGCGGGTGCGCTGCTCGCACAGCCGCCCGCCGGGTTTCGTCAGGTCGTTGATGCTTTGGTAGCCGCCCAGGGACGTTTGGATGGCGTGCTGGGCTGGGACGTTGGAACACAGGCGCAGGGAGGCGATCAGCTCCAGCGACTCCTTGAAGTCCGCCATGGCGGCACGTGGCCCGGACAGCGCCACCCAGCCGGCCCGGTAGCCGGGCATCCGGTAGGCCTTGGACAGTCCGCTGAACGTGAGTGTGCAGACATCGTCGGCCAGGGAGGCCATGTGGATGTGCGTGCGGCCGTCGTAGAGGATCTTTTCGTAGATTTCGTCAGCAAAGATGACCAGGTCGTTGTCCCGGGCCAGGTCCACAAACTGCTCCAGGATGTGCCGCGGGTAAACGGCGCCCGTGGGGTTGTTCGGGTTGATGATGACGATGGCGCGGGTGTTCGGGGTGATCTTGGCCGCGACGTCCGCCATGTCCGGCCACCATTCATTGTCCTCGTCGCACAGGTAGTGGACGGGAACCCCGCCGGTCAGCGTCACGGAGGCCGTCCACAGCGGGTAGTCGGGGGCCGGGATGAGCACTTCATCGCCGTTTTCCAAAAACGCCTGCAGGGTCATGGAGATCAGTTCGCTCACGCCGTTGCCCACGAAAATGTCCTCGACGCCGATCTTCATCAGGCCGCGGGTCTGGTAGTACTGCGAAATGGCGGTGCGGGCGGAGAAGATGCCCTTGGAATCGCTGTAGCCCTGGGCGCCGCGCAGGTGGTGGATCATGTCCACCACAATGGATTCGGGGGCCTCCAGCCCGAAGGGCGCGGTGTCGCCAAGGTTCATGCGCAGGATCCGGTGGCCCTCCGCCTCCATCTTCTGGGCCGCGTGAAGAATCGGGCCGCGAAGTTCATACCGTACATTGGCGAGTTTGCTGGAGTGTTGCATGGGGCGCATGCCATCCATCTTCACACAAACAGGGGCCGGGCGGCCGGATTTGTCCACCATCCGGCCGCCAGCCCCCGCCGTTCTACAGCCCGCGCTGGTAGAAGCGGAACGCCCGCGCGGCCAGCCAGGTCATGAGCACGGCAAGCGCCGCCAGCAGTCCCAGAGAACCCCAGACCGAACCCCAGTCGGGCGCCGCCTGCAGCGCCCCGCGCCCCGCGGCGACGGCCCATTCGAAGGGGTTGAACCGCGCCACCACGCCCACCCACGCGGGAGAAAGCGAGGTGTCCATGATGGCGGAACTGAGGAACATCAGCGGAAAGGAAATGAGCTGCGAGATGGCGATGAGGACCGTCTGTGTCTTCGCCAGCAGGGCCATGCCATTGGAGAAGGCGGCAAACACAAACGTCAGGAGCACGGCGGAAAGAAGGAGGACGGCCAGGCCCGGCAGTCCGCCGTCGAACCTGGCACCGGCAAGCCATGCCACGCCCAGCACCACCAGTGTTTGGAGGACCGTCAGCACGGCCTGGAACAGCATGGTGGACAGAATCATGGCACCGCGGCTGGTGGGCGAGGTGAGGAACCTGTCCATGACTCCCCGGTCCATGTCCTGGATGTACGACGTCCCGGCCCAGGCGCTGCCAAAGAGGGCCATCATCATGACAATGCCGGGGGTCAGGAACACCAGGTAGTCGCTGCCTCCGCTGAAGCCGGGGATGTTGACCACCGACTTGAACAGCTGCCCAAACAGGAGCAGCCAGATGATGGGCTGGATGAGGTTCATCGCCAGGTACACCGGCATCCGCCCGAACGCTCGCAACTGGCGGGCCGTGAGGATCGCGGTGTGTGTGGTGGCGCCCAGGATGCTCATGCCGCCACCTCCAGCTGCGCAAAGACGTGCCCGGTGTGGCGCAGGTAGACGTCGTCAAGGCTGGGCCGGGCGACGGTTGCGGAAACGACCGCGATGCCGGCCGCCTCCAGCCGTGCAAGCACTGCCGGCAGCGCGGTTCCGCCAGCATCCGCCCTCCCCCGCAGGAAGCGGCCGTCCGCCAGGATCTCCCGGAGCAGTCCGGCTCCGGCCACCACCTCCCGGGCCCGGCCCGCGTCCCGCGCAGGATCGGCAAGTTCGACGACGACGGCGTCCCCGTGCAGCGCGTCTTTCAGTTCCCCGGGGGTGCCCTCGACCACGATCCGCCCCTTGTCGACGATGGCGAGCCGCTTGGCCAGCCTGTCCGCCTCCTCCAGGTAGTGCGTGGTCAGCAGCACCG
Source organism: Arthrobacter sp. A2-55 (assembly GCF_025548615.1). Taxonomy (NCBI): domain Bacteria; kingdom Bacillati; phylum Actinomycetota; class Actinomycetes; order Micrococcales; family Micrococcaceae; genus Arthrobacter; species Arthrobacter sp. A2-55. Next base: position 39,012 of record NZ_JAJLOZ010000034.1, read on the forward strand.
TCATCTCCTCGGCCCGGGCCATGCCTTCCAGCTCCGCCCACATGTCCGCGCGCGCCTCGGGGTCCAGCCCGGTGGTGGGCTCGTCAAGGAAAAGGACCCGGGGCCGGTGCATCAGGCCGATGGCGACATCCAGCTTGCGGGCCATGCCGCCGGAATACGTCTTGACCAGGCGCCCGGCGGCATCCGTGAGGGAAAAGCGCTCCAGCAGCTCCGTGGCCCGGGCCCTGGCCGCGGGTCCGGAAAGGCCCTGGAGGCGGCCGGCCAGGACCAGGTTTTCCCGGCCCGTGTCCATGGGGTCGGACACCTGCTTCTGGGCGACAAAGCCGATGGCGTGACGGACCCGCCCGGGGTGCCGGCCGACGTCGTGCCCGGCAACGGTGGCCTTGCCGGAGTCGGCGGTTGCCAGGGTGGCCAGGATTTTGACGGTGGTGGACTTGCCGGCGCCATTGGGCCCCAGCAGGCCGAAAATGGTGCCGGGCTCCACCGCGAAACTGAGTCCGGCCAAGGCCCGGGTGGGCGGTTTTCCTCGGCCGCCGGGATAGCTCTTGGTCAGGCCGCCGGCCTCGATGGCCGCCGGGGTTGGGTTGTGTGCCATGATGGGCTCCTTTGAAACGGAGCCTGCCGACGGGGCCGCTGCAGTAAACTGTGGGTGTGCCTTGAGTTCGCTGCGGCTAATCCCCTGGGGAGACTCAATGGTTGGAACAGGTGGCCCGGATGCTCGAACATCCGGGCCGTTTGTTTTTCCTGGGACTACTCTCTCTTTGCCTGGCGCCGCTCAGCCTCCCCGGCGGGGAAGAGCATGCGCGCCAGGACAACCAGGAACAGGGCCAGGCCCGTCAGCAAGGCCAGCCAGGAGATCCCCCAGCCCAAGGTGAAGGTCAGCCAGATGAAGACAGCGATCGCCAGAATCCAAATGGCGGCCGTATAAATGCCGAACCTGGCCGCCGCCACAGGGTCCTGCGTGAACCTGTCCTGCGCCTGGTAGTCGCGGGCCATGGCCCGCACCCAGGGCTTGCGCCGGTTCGTTTGGGACAGGCCCAGCCGGATGAATCCGACCGTGGCGCCAAGCACCACGAAGATGCCCGCCACCAGCAGTCCGGTGCCGGCCACCGCCACCAGCGCGCACAGGCACAGCCCGACGACGGCGGCCGCTGCCGCCGCGCCGTATCCCAGGGCCCGGCGCCGTGGCAGCGGATAGTTTTGGCTGGTCTCCTGTTGCAGGCTCCACGCCGTGATGGCCCCTGCGCACATGGCGAGGGCGAATCCGAAGAGGACGGCAGGCGCCGGCGAACCGTGGTCTCCCAGGACCAGGACAAAGAGCAGCAGGGCCGCCAGGGCAATGACCGACAACAGCACCGTGCCTGTGACGAAGCCCGGCCGTGGCCTGACCTTGTTGGCGGCGTGCGCGGCCAGGTGCTCGGCAACGGTTCCTGCGGTTCTTCCGTTGCTTCCTGCGTTGCTTCCTTCGTTGGTTCCGGCGCCACTGTCCCCGATGATGGCCCGAACGTCGCCCAACTCGTCAATGGCCGTGGCGGCCGCGGCGGCAGGCGCCACGCCCTGCCCTTCCAGTTCAGCCACCCTTGACTGCATGTTGGAGCGGATTTCCTCCTTGAGGTCCTGAAGTTCGGCGTTCATGGGCAGGCCAGCGAAGGCGTCGTCCAGGTAGCGGTGAATGTTGGAGTGTTCGGCGCTGCTCATGGCGTGCCGCCTTTCACGTTCAGGAGCGTGTTGATGATCCGCTGTGTTGCCGTCCACGACTGGACGTTCTTGGCGTAGACGGCCCGGCCGGCGTCGGTGATGCGGTAGTACTTGCGCCGTCCGCCCTGGGTCTCGTCACCCCAGCTGGCCTCGACGAGTCCGTCCTTGACCAGCCGGCGGTAGGTGGCGTACAGGGTTGCTTCCTTGATTTCGTACAGGCCGCCTGTGGCATCCCTGATGGTCTTGTAAATCTCGAAGCCATAGCTTTCGGCCCCGCGAAGGACGCCCAGCACGATCGTGTCCGTGTGGCCCCGCAGCAGGTCGGCCGCAAAGGGTTCGGACTGCGGGGGGCTTTCGCTGGGGTTCTGAACCATGACTATTACTGTATCTGATCAACTACTAGCCTGGGAAGGGGTATATCGAAAATGGCTGTTGAGTTTCTCACACTTGCGGCCCGCCGCAGGGCCTAGCACAAACCTCCAGCGCCCATGAACGGCGGAAAATTGGTAGGCTCAATCGCTGGACCAACCCGCTTTTGGGGAAGCGCGGGTCACTCATTCCCAAACCCCAAGGAGACCAAGCCCTCAATGACATCCGTGGCTACTGAATCACTGCGTGAACAGCTCTGGAACCGTCGTTACGACGAGAACATAGCGCCCATCACCGAACTCTGCGACGCACTGGCCGAGGCCCGGCCCGGGCAGCAGGTTGCGTATGTGGATCCGGTGCACGATGTCGATGAGTGCCGCATCATCAGCCTGTTCTCCAACGTGGGGGAACTGGATGAGGCCGGCTTTGTCACCGCCGGCGACGAGCAGGCCGCCACGCGCCTCCTCGGCATCCACTGGCAGCTGGGGCTCAAGCCAAGCTATGTCATGCCGTGGAATGTCCATCCGTGGTTCACGCCCGGTGCTGCCAACGGCCGCTTGAGCGCACAGCAGATTGAACAGGGACTGCGCCCCCTCGTGAAGTTCCTGACCTTGGTCCCCCGGGCTTCCGCCCTCGTGGCGCACGGCACCGAGGCACATCGCCTGGCCGACCAACTCCTGAAGGCCCAGGGGCCCATGCTCTACAAGCGCGGCTTCGGGATCTACAAGGTCCGCTCCCTGAGCGGGCGCAGCTTTGCCGGCTCCGCCGAACGGCAGGCAGGCTGGCTCCTGGAGTCGGCCAAGGCATACGCCGAGTCCATGACCCGCAACGGCATTCCCGTCAAGGGCCGCTGACCGAACCACCAACGTGCCGGGCAGCACGGAGCCGGTGCCGCCCGGAGCGGCACCTGCACCGTTGCCGGCGTCCTACGCCATGGCCGCTTCGGCAGGTTCCATGGCGCTGCGGAGCATTTCCTGGAGCTCGGGGCCGTCCACTTCTCCGTGCACCGCCACCGCGTGGGCCGTGGAGACCGGCAGGACTTCCTCCTCCGTTCCCGCCACGGTCAGTGTGCAGCCCACGTCGCTGGGAAGCTTGCGGCAATCAATCATTACCCGTGCCATTTCATTCACCTCCTTTCATGCCATCCGGCTGCCATCCCTACCGTGATGCGGCGGGCACTGCCGGAACGATGTTCTGGTTGAGGTGGAACACGTTGTCCGGATCGTACTTGGCCTTGACTGCGGCCAGCCTGTCGAAGTTCCCGCGATAGTTTTCCTGGATGCGGTGCTGGTCGTCGGCGTCCATGAAATTGATGTATCCGCCGGCCTCCGCGTAAGGGTGCAGCGCAGTCCAATAGTCCCGAACCCAGTTGATGTTGGCCTCGTTGTCCGCGGGGTCCTCCCACATGCCCGCAATGACAGGCGCAAAGCCAACGTCGCGGTACCCAAATGCCGTGGCGTCGGCAGCAACGCGCTGCACGGCCCCGTCAATGGGATAGAAATGGTTGGCGGACTGGACACTGGGAACCTTCGAACCAAAGTCAACGGCAACCCCGAGGGCCGCGTCACTGAGCTCCCCCATGAAGTCCGCCTTCCAGTACGCCTGCAGCCCGGCCGGAAGCAGGGCGTCAAACAGCCCGTTGACCGCGGGGTAGGGCATCGGCCCGGTGAACTGTCCCAGCACGGGTCCTGCCGCCAGGACCGGCTCCCACATGCGGGCGCCGTCGGCCAGGGCCCCGGACCAGGCCCCCACCACCACGCAAATGGGTGTTCCATGGAACTCCTCCGGGAGGAATGGCACGGGCGGGCCCTGGTGGAAACCGAGGAACGCGCCAAATTCCTCCGGGGCTGCGGCAATGTACTCGCGGAAGAACCCGCCCACCTCACGGCCCGCGCTGGCCGGAAAGATGACAACCCCGCCGTAGACGGTGTCGACGGGATGCAGGGCATATTCCAGCGAAGTCACCACTCCAAAGTTTCCGCCGCCGCCGCGAAGGGCCCAGAAGAGGTCCTCGTTTTCGTCAATGCTGGCGCTGACCAGGCGGCCGTCTGCCAGCACCACGTCTGCCTGCAGCAGGTTGTCGCAGGCCAGTCCATGCCTGCGCGCCAGGTATCCGATGCCGCCGCCCAGTGTCAGCCCGGCAATGCCGGTGGATCCGATGATGCCGCCCGTGGTCGCCAGCCCGTAGGTGTGCGTGGCGTGGTCGAATCCGGACCAGGTGGTCCCGGCTTCCGCGCGTGCCGTCTGCGCGGCAGCGTCGACCCGGATGCCGGTGCGCTTGGAGAAGTCGATGACCAAGCCGCCGTCGCACGTCCCAAAACCGGGCGCGCTGTGGCCCCCGCCGCGGACGGCGATGTCCAGGCCCTGCCCGCGGGCAAAGGCGACGGCGGCCACCACGTCGCCGGCGTCAGAGACCTGGACCACGGCGGCAGGGTGCCTGTCGATCATGCCGTTGTACACGGCCCGCGCCGCGTCATAGCCCGCATCCTGGGGGGAAATAACTGTTCCGTGAATGCTCTCGCGCAACTGTGCCACTTGTCCGGTGTCCATGATGTCCCGTCCTCAATTGTCGCCATAGGCTTCCTCCCAGCCCCTACGCTAGGCACACGGGCGGCGGTAGACTATACGCACATTGTGCACGCCGCCCCGGCCCTTGGCCGGAACGGCATTGCCGCCGAACCGCATCGTGAAATCGGTCGATGGACATGTACATATCGCTGCGCCAGCTGGAGATTGTTGTGGACCTGGTCGGGGGCCTGGATTCGCTGTCCCGCCCTGAGCAATTTCCGGAATTGGTGCTTCCGGCCCTGGCGTCGCTGCTGGGCTGCGATGTGGCAACGTACAACGAAATTGGGCCCCAGGGTGTCAGCTACCGGGATTTCCCGTCCGGCAGCCTGGCACTGGAAACCCGCCAGGTCTTTGCGCAATTTGTCGCTGAACACCCGTTGGTCAACTACTACAAGGACCCGCACCACGTGGACCCGGTCAAGGTGAGCGACTTCCTCGACACGGGGCATTTCCACCGGCTCGACCTCTATGAGTACTTTTTTCGCCCGATCCCCGTGGAACACCAAATGGCCATCACCGTGGAGGCGCCCGGCCCCACAGTGGTAGGGATCGCCCTGAACCGCTCACAGCACGACTTCACCGAAACGGACCGCGCCATCCTGGCAGTGCTGCAGCGGCCCCTGGCCAAGTCCTTCGCCTGCCTGGTCCGGGCCGCGGAACGGAACAGGGACTATGCCCCGTCACCAGGCCGGACCCTGGCCCTGCTGACTGACGCGGAATTCGACGTTCTCTCAAGGGTGGCAGCGGGCGAAACCAACGCCGCCATCGCCCGGCGGACCGGCTGCAGTCCCCGCACTGTCGCAAAACACCTCGAACACACCTATCGCAAACTCCAGGTGCAGGACCGCTCGCAAGCCGCCGCCAAATTTGCGGCCGACAGCGAAGCCCTGAACCACTTGGAACTTCTAAGCGGGCAGCACAGCAGCGGGGCGGAGCACTGAGCCGTGCAGGCAGGCTTGGGCTAGGCTCAGACCATGAAACTGCCGCTGGCGGTCGCACTGGCACTGGCCGCCTCCGCCGTACTTGCCACCACGGGCTGCTCCACGGCTGCACCGGCATCCCCACAGGGAAGCACGGTTGTCAGCG
>NZ_JAJLOZ010000035.1:0-44044 GCF_025548615.1 Arthrobacter sp. A2-55
GGTTTAGGAGGAAGTCGGCACCCTCGAGCACTTCGGTGATGGCCGCGGTGTCGCCCCAGGTGGCGTGGCCCGTGCGGCCGATGGCGCGCACCCGCCAGCCGGCTGATTCCAATTCGCGCCGAAAATGGGTCCCGATGAAGCCTGATGCCCCCGCGATCACTGCCGTCGTCATGCCTGCACCCGCGCCTTGAGCGCAAGGGCTTCCTCCACAAGCGGCTTGACCACGGGCAGCCGTGACAGGGAGACCAGCCTGCCGATGAGGGGCGCCGCGCCGTCGACCAGGATGCGCGTGCGGCGCTGGTTTTCGGAGCGGTCATACACCCAGAACAGAACGATCCCCATGTACGCGAGCCAGAGCAGTTCCGGCAGCTGGGCCCGCAGGAATTGGGGTATTTTGGTGCCCTGGACGACATCCTCGAAGATGGCGGTTGCCTCGGCCCGCGCCTGCCTTGATGCTTCGCCGAAGGGGTTGACCGAGGATTGCGGCGGCAGGGCGCTGGCAATGAAGGCGCCGCCGAAGGGGTGGTACGGGCCCAGGGCGTCGAGGCCGGCATGGATGGCTGCCTTGAGCCGGTCCGGCAGGCCCGTGGCACCGTCCAATGCTGCGGTTGCCCCCGCATGCTGCTCAGCGACGGATTCCCTGTAGAGCTCCAGCACCAGCTGGTCCTTGGACTCAAAGTAGTAGTAGGCGCTGCCCAGGGACACGCCGGCCTCCGCCGCGATGGCACGCATGGTGGTCTTCGCGTAGCCCCTGCTGCGGAACATGGCGAGCGCGGTCTCCAGCACCAGCGCCCGCGTTGCCGCACTTTTCGTCGTGTCCATGCGCTGCCTCCAATTTTGAACGTGTTCAATTACTAGTACAGCACCCTTTTTGAACATGTTCAACTCTCCCTCGGGGCAACGTTGCCTCCCTGTGCTGTTCATTCCATGGCCGCGGGAGTTGACTGGAGCCATGAACCCGTTCGCCCTCGTGGCGTCGTGCGCCGTGGCGACCACGGGGATCTAATGGAGCCATGAACCAGCCAACCATCGCCGTCACGGGCGCAACCGGATTCGTTGGCGGTCACGCAGCCCGCGCTCTGGCCGATGCCGGCGTGCCCGTGCGCCTGGTGGTCCGCGACCCTGCCAAGGCGCCGAAACTGCCCAACGCGGAGGTGGCCGTGGCAGCGTTCGGTGACAGGTCCGCCGTCGAACATGCCCTGCGCGGCATACACACAGTGCTCATGGTGTCGGCCCAGGAAAACAACACGCGGCTGGCCGAGCACAAATCGTTCATTGACGGGGCAGCGGCGGCCGGGGTGCGGCACGTGGTCTACACCTCATTGGTGTCCGCCGCACCGGATGCCATTTTCACGCTGGCTCGTGACCACTTTGCCACCGAGGAGCATCTCAGGGCCTCTGGCATGGCGTGGACGTTCCGGCGGGACAACCTGTACCAGGATTTCATGCCGTTGATGGTGGGGGACGACGGCGTCATCCGGGGTCCTGCGGGCAGCGGCCGCGCCGCGCTGGTGTCGCGCCGGGACGTGGCGGCCTCGGCTGCCGTAGTCCTGCAGGATGCTGGCGCGCACGCGGGCCGGACGTATGAGCTCACCGGGCCCGAAGCGCTGACCACGGAGGAGGTTGCCGACATTCTCAGTGCGGGCCTGGGCCGGGCCGTCACATTCCACAACGAAACCGTGGCCGAGGCCTACGAATCCCGGAAGGCCTGGGACGCCCCGCCGTGGCAGTACGACGCCTGGGTTTCGACGTACTTGGCCGTCGCGGCCGGCGAGCTGGAGCGGGTGAGCCCGTCGGTGGAGGAGCTGACCGGCCGGCCGCCGCGGTCACTGGCCGAATTCTTGGCCGCCTCGAGGGGCTGAGCCCTCGGCCCCGAGGAGCCCTGCGGTCAGGCCAGGGCGGCCAGCTGGACCGGCACGTCCTGCCCGGTCCACGTCACCGTCAGCGCCGGCTCCCCCAGCACGACGCCGGACAGCTCCAGTTCGCGGGCGATCCGCACCGTAAGCGCCCCGGCACCCACGGTGGTGACGGCATTCGCCGTCGTGGGCCTTTCCGGCGCAAGGGCCGGGACTGCCGCAGCGCTTCCCGTGCTGGCAAGCTGTGCCGTGGCCGGGAGGGTTTCCACCGTTCCGTCCGCCTCCCGGAATTCGACGGCCTGCGCCTTGCCCGTGAGCAGCGCAGCCACCAGCTCGCCGACGTAGACCGGATCTGCCGTGGCATCGTAGACCCAGCGGCTGCCGAGGACGGAGTGCTCCATGGTGCCCACCAGGAAATCTTCCGCTCCGGCCAGCGGTGCACCGCGATAGCTCAGCGGCACCTGGTACGCGGCGGATCCGGCACCAACCAGGATGGTTTCAATGCCCACTTCGCCGGCAGGGTCATCGAAGCGGAAGGAGCCCAGCCGCACCAGGCCGGAGGCATCCCCTGCAAACCACGCCTGTGCGGGCAGCCAGGCGGCCAAAAGTTCCATTTTTGAGGGCCGGAGCTCGGCCTTTAAACAATTGCCATGGGCCCCAGTCTAGGTGCCGGCCGGCCCCGGTCCGCCCACGAAGTCCAGGGCCTCCGCCGCCAATTCGCCCCAGTCCAGGGAGGAATCCTCCCCTGCGGCGAACCATTCCTTCATGGGCTTGCCCTTGTTGGCGTCGAAGCGGGCGCCCTCCCCCGCGGCGAGCAGCGCGTCCACGCGGTCTGCCGGCAGCTTCACCACGATTCGCCCGCGCACCAGCATGGCAAAAATCCGGCCGTCGATCCGCAGCGCCGACCGCCCAAAGCCGCGTCCGGCGTCGGGCGGGGTGATGCCGGGACGGTCTGCGAACCTGTCCACCACGATTTCAAAGCGCTCCGCCGGCTCCATGCCTCCATTATCCGCGCGATCCCTCCCGCCAGCGGCGCGAGCGGGCACTTAACGTGGATGTCCGCGGGAAACATCCACGTTAAGTGCCGGTTCGGCGAGGTGGTGGCTGCAAAAAGTCAGCCGGGGGTCCAACCGGCCGCGCGCAGGGCCTGGGCGACCTTCACCACCACGGCCCGCCCGTCCCCTGCCAGGTCTTCGCTGGACAGCCGGATTTCCGTCCAGCCCAGCCTGCGCGTGGTCTCCTGGCGGCGGATGTCGCGCTGGTACTGCTCGCCGCCGCCGTGGTGGCGGCCGTCGTATTGCAGGCTGATCCGGTACTTTCGGTAGGCGCCGTCCGGCCACAGCACCGGCACTCCGGCGGGATCGTAAAGGACCACGTTCAGCTCGGGCTCGGGCAGTCCGGCATTCACAAGGGCCAGTCGCAGGTACGTTTCCGGCGGCGAATCGGCGCCCACGCGGACCAGGTCCAACGCGGCGCGGGCGTTGCGCATCCCCCGCATCCCGGCATGCCGGGCGATGCAGCGGGCCAGCTCGGCGATGCTGCAGAGCGGCTCCCGAGGCTCGGGGAAGTCCGGCCCGTGGCTGCACACCAGGAAGTCCCCCGCAGCCACCAGGTCCTCCAAGGGGAGCATGGCCGCCAGGTTGAGCCACGTCCGGGCGGGGCTGGTGAGCCGGACGCCATCGATTTCGCCGACGTCGTCCAGGCCGAGGACCATGCTGTGACCCACCACGTTGACGCGCCGGGGTGCCCGTGATTTCGGCGGGTTGGCGAGGTGGATCCGCCAGTCGCCCTCAACCTGGGGCGGCAGCGGGATCCCCCACAGCCGGGCGGCCGAGGTGTGGCTGAGCACGCTGTCGGGATTCACCTGCACATAGGCGGCCAGCGCCGCCGCGCCCTGCAGGGGCACGGCAGCCGGAATCCTGATGCCGCGCGAAACCGTGATCAGGTCCCGGGCACGCAGCCGGTCCCGCGGGACCCCGGCAAGGTCCGCGGCCTCCGTGGTGAACGACCGCCCCAACAAATGTGGCGGCAATGGAATCCGGCGCATACTCAATTGTTCCCGGGAAAAACCCCACTTTCCGGGTTATCCACAGCCCTCTTTCCCCGCCCCCGCGCCGAACCGGCACTTAACGTGGATGTTCTCGGTGAACATCCACGTTAAGTGCCGATTCGGGGAAAAGGGGTGCCGTTAGAGGTTGAGGTGGGTGGGGCCGAACATTTTCAGCAGCACGTCAACCACGACGACGTTCGGCCCGTCCGCAGCGAAGCCCGCCTTCAGCGCGTCCCCGACGTCCTCGGGCTTCACCCGCTTCGCCGGGACGCCAAAGGCTTCCGCCAGCTTCACGAAGTCAGGCCTGGCCAGCTCCGTGTGCGTGGCCTTGCCGAAGGCGCCCACCATGTACTCGCGCAGGATCCCGTAGCCGCCGTCGTCCACGATCAGCCAGGTGACCGGGGCGTTGTGCTGCTTGGCCGTGGCCAGTTCGGAGATGGAGTACATGGAGGAGCCGTCGCCGGCCACTGCCAACACACGCCCGGGCTTGCCCAAACTCTGCAGGCCCAACGATCCGCCGATGGCCGCCGGGAAGCCGTAGCCGAGGCCGCCGGCCCCTTGGGCGGAGTGGAATTCGCCGTCCCGGGAATCCCAGCAGCTCCAGCCCCAGTAGGCGGAGATGGTCATGTCCCAGAACGTCTGCATGTCCGCCGGGACGGCCTCGCGGATGTCAGCCATGAACTTGCGCTCCATGGCGAGGTCCTGCTCGTCAAGCCGCGCCGAAACCTTGGCGAGCGTCTCCTTGACCACCGACTGCGGGGAGGCGCCGTGCCAGTCGGCGTCAGCGCTCAGCGAGGCGTCAAGGGCGTCGTCGAGGGCACCGAGGGCCTGGCCGGCGTCGGCCCGGATCCCCAAGGCGGGGCGGTTGGACTCCAGAACGCGCGGTTCGGCGTCGATCTGGATAATGCGCCCGCGCGGCTCCATGGTGAAGTAGTTGCTGGACACCTCGCCCAGGGATGAGCCGATCACCACCAGGACGTCGGCGTCCTCCAGGACTTCGGTGACGTAGCGGTCCTCCACCCACGACTGCAGTGACAGTTCATGGTTCCAGGGGAATGCGCCGTTCCCGCCGGGAGTGCACACCACGGGGGCGTTCAGCTTTTCGGCAATGGACAGCAGCTGGGCCGCGGCCTTGCCGCGCCGCACGCCGCCACCGGCCACGATGGCGGGCCGCTTGGACTCGGTCAGCCACTTGACGGCCTCCCGGACCAGTTCCACGCGGGGCGGGTTGTCGAACGGCTCGGCCAGGGCGTCTTCCACGGCCGGCACAAAGATCGGGTCGAGCAGCACGTTTTGTGGCACCTCGATCCACACCGGGCCCTGGGGCGAGGACACGGCCTCGGTCCAGGCGTCCTGGATGGCGGAGGGGATCCCGGAGGCGTGCTGGATGAGGCGCTGGCTCTTGGTGACGTTGGCGGCGGACGCCTTTTGGTCATCCAGCTGGTGCAGCATGCCCTTGCGGCGGGCACCCAGGCCTTCCAGCGGAATCTGGCTCGCCACCACAATCATGGGCACGCCGGTTGCGTAGGCTTCCTGCAGCCCGGCCAGTGCGGTCAGCGCGCCGGGGCCGGTGGACAGGAACAGCACGCCCACCTCGCCCGTGGCGCGCGAGTAGCCGTCCGCGGCGAACGCGGAGTTGTTTTCCACGCGTGAGGAGACAAAGTGCAGCGGTGAGCGGCTCAGGGCGTCAAACAAGCCCAGCGCGTGCTGGCCGGGAATGCCGAAGACGGTCTTCGCGCCGAGTGCTGCCAGGGTTTCGACGACGAGGTCCCCTCCGTTGCGCTGGGCCGTCCCCTTCGTGGCGGCCGGGGCCCCGGGGTCGAAGTCGGTCATGTGGCTGGTTGCCGTGTCGCTCACTTGGTGGCTCCCTGGGTCTCGACAGGCTCGACCAGCGGGGACGGCGCGAACCCGGCCGGCCGGCGTCGTGCTTCTGCATCGAGGGCCTGCGCGGCATAGCCGTTGGGGGCGCCAAAGCGGTCCCCTGCAACGAAGTTGTCCGCCATGAGGGAGATGAGCTCGTAGCCCACGTGGCTGGCGGCGACGCCGGTGATTTCGGCGTGGTCGTAGGCCGGGGCGACCTCAACAATGTCGGCGCCGATGAGGTTCATGCCGCGGAAGCCTCGGATGATCTCGAGGAGTTCGCGGCTGGTGATGCCGCCGGCCTCGGGCGTGCCGGTGCCGGGGGCGTGGGCGGGGTCAAGGACGTCGATGTCCACGGAGATGTAGAGGGGGCGCTTGCCGATGCGGGCGCGGATCTTGGCGACAGTTTCCAGCACGCCCTGGTGGTAGACGTCGGCGGAGGTGACGATGCCGAAGCCGAAGCGGTGGTCGTCGTCGAGGTCCTTCTTGCCGTAAAGCGGGCCGCGGGTGCCCACGTGCGAGATGGCCTCGGTGTCCAGCAGGCCCTCCTCGACGGCGCGGCGGAAGGGCGTGCCGTGCGTGTAGGCGGCGCCAAAGTAGGTGTCCCAGGTGTCCAGGTGGGCGTCGAAGTGGAGCATGGCCACGGGTTCGCCGGCCCTTTCAGCGGCGGCGCGCAGCAGGGGCAGGGCGATGGTGTGGTCCCCGCCCAGGGTAAGCAGCTTGGAGCCGCCTGCGGTCAAATCCAGGGCGTTCTGCTGGATGGTCTCGATAGCCTCGCCAATGTTGAACGGGTTCACGGCCATGTCTCCGGCGTCGGCCACCTGGCAGTTTTCAAAGGGGGAAACGTCCCAGGCCGGGTTGTAGGGGCGCAGCAGCCGGCTTGCCTCGCGCACGTGGTTCGCGCCGAAGCGGGCCCCCGGGCGGTAGGAGACTCCGCTGTCAAAGGGGACGCCGACGACGGACACGTCCGCCTTGGCCACCTGGTCCAGGCGCGGCAGGCGCGCGTACGTGGCAGCCCCGGCATAGCGCGGAATCTGGGAGGAATCAATGGGCCCAAGGTTGCCGTTGGCCTCGATGCGGATCTCTTTCATGGACGTCCTCGTTTCATGTCGGGGTTGACCTGGATCACACGCAGGCCGTTGTTGACCATAGTACAACCGATGTTGCTCAATGGAAACCAAAAGTTTCCCCCGGATATACAGCGGCCGGGCAGCGGACACCGCCCAGCCCCGCCGAGAACTGAGCCTGGCGACAACCACCACAGTCTGCGTAAAGATTTCGTCAAGGCCGGGTCAATCCGCAATCCGGGGTGCTAGTCTCACTCTGCCGCAATAGTGCACCTTGCACCGTTGCGTGGCCCCGGCCGAAAGGATCCATCCGTGACTTCCCTCTCCCGCATACCTTCGGAACCCGGGGAGCGGACAAAGCCCACGGGCAAGGCGGCGTTGCGCAAGTGGCTCATGGACGGCCTGCCGGAAAGCTCCGGAAAGCGCCAAGGCCCGCACGGGCGCCCGGATTCCGAACACAAGCCACACACCTGGTGGCGCGTCATGTGCCTGACGGGCCTGGACTACTTTTCCACGTTGGGTTACCAGCCTGCCATTGCGGCACTCGCCGCCGGCGTCCTGGCCCCTCTTGCCACCATCGTCCTGGTCATCGTGACGCTCTTCGGGGCACTGCCCGTCTACAAGCGCGTGGCACGGGAAAGCCCCCACGGTGCCGGGTCCATCGCCATGCTGGAGCGCCTGCTCCCCCGCTGGTGGGGCAAGCTGTTTGTGTTGATTCTGCTGGGTTTTGCCGCGACCGACTTCATGATCACCATCACGCTCTCCGCGGCCGACGCCTCCGCCCACGTCATTGAAAACCCGTTTGCCCCCAGCTTCCTGCACGGGCAAAACATCATCATCACGCTGGTGCTCGTTGCCGCCCTGGCCGCCGTCTTCCTCCGCGGCTTCAAAGAGGCCATTGGCATCGCCGTCGTGCTGGTGGCCGTGTTCCTGGCACTGAACCTGGTGGTCATCGCGGTGGCCCTGGTCAAGGCGCTGGGCAGCCCGCTCCTCACTGCGGACTGGTGGACGGCGCTGACCACCCAGCACGGCAACCCCGTCATGGTGGTGGCCATCGCCCTGCTGGTCTTCCCCCGCCTGGCCCTGGGCCTGTCCGGCTTTGAAACGGGCGTGGCCGTCATGCCCCAGATCAAGGGCCGCCCCGGTGACACCGAGGAGAAGCCCGTGGGCCGGATCGCCGGCGCGCACAAGCTGCTGACGACGGCGGCAGTCATCATGAGCAGCTTCCTCATCACCTCCTCGCTGGCCACCACCATCCTGATCCCCGCCGCGGAATTCCAGCCCGGCGGCGCCGCCAACGGCCGCGCCCTGGCCTACCTGGCCCACCAGCTGCTGGGGCAGGGCTTCGGCACCGTGTACGACATCAGCACCATCGCAATTCTGTGGTTTGCCGGCGCCTCCGCGATGGCCGGACTGCTGAACCTGGTTCCCCGCTACCTGCCGCGCTTTGGCATGGCGCCGGAATGGGCCGGGGCGGTGAGGCCGCTGGTGCTGGTGTTCAGCGTCATCGCCGTCATCATCACCCTCGCCTTCAAGGCCAGCGTTGACGCGCAGGGCGGCGCCTACGCGACAGGGGTGCTGGTCCTGATCACCTCGGCCGCCATTGCGGTGACGCTTTCGGCCAGGCGCAAGAAGCAGAAGGGGCAAACCATCGGCTTCGCGGCCGTATCCGTGGCGTTCATCTACACCACCGTTGCCAACTCGATCGAGCGCCCTGACGGACTGAAGATCGCGGCACTGTTCATCGTGGGCATTGTGGGCGTCAGCTTCCTGTCCCGCATGCGCCGCGCCTTTGAACTGCGGGCCACGTACATCCGCATGGATGAGGCAGCCATGAAATTCGTGGCCGCCGTGGATGAGGACACCATCCGGTTCATTTCCCACGACCCCAAAACGCGCAACGCCGCAGCCTACCGCCGCAAGCTTTCCCACGCCGCCACCGTCAACGAGATCGGCAATCCCAAGGATGCACTGTTCCTTGAGGTCATCGTGGACGACTCCTCCGACTTTGAAACGGCCCTGGAGATCCGCGGCATTGAGCGGCACGGCTTCAAAATCCTGGAAGTCCACGGCTCTACGGTCCCCAACACCGTTGCCGCCGTGCTGCTCCACGTCCGCGACGCCACCGGGATCATTCCGCACATCTACTTCCGCTGGAACGAGGGCAACCCCATCACGAACCTGCTGAAGTTCCTCTTCATTGGCGAAGGCGAGATTGCCCCCGTCACCCGCGAGGTGCTGCGCGAGGCCGAACCCGACCTCACGCAGCGCCCTTGGGTCCACGTCGGCTGACGGCGCCCCGAAAGGTGAGGGAGGGTCAGCCACAGCACCCCGAAAGGTGAGGGAGCGTCGGTGGTCAGGGGCGGGTGAGGCGCAGGGCAAGCACGGGGCAGAGCTTGACTGCGTCCGTAGCCGCACCGAGCTCCGAGTGCTTGAGCGGGACGTTCGACTTGTCGGCATCCACCGCGAGGCGGCCCGGCGCCGCCAGCGGAAAGCCCCAGTCGTCGCGGCTGAGTGCTTCGGGCAGCAATTCGGCACACAGCCCTCGTCCGTCGCACCGCGTCCAGTCAATGTGGAGCCTGGCCGCCGCTTCCCTCCGGGAATCCGCGCTCATCGCCGGCCCCCTTCCGCAGGCGCCCGGCCTGGCAGGTCCCGGACTCCGGCCAGCCCGACGGCGGCATGCCCGACGGCGGCGTGCCCACCGGCATGCCCGACGGCGGCGTGCCCGGCATGCCCCGAATTGCACTGCCCGGCAAGGTGCCAGGGAATGTCGTCGGCGAAGACTTCCAGGGCACTGGCGATGAGCCTGACGGTGCCGTCCGGGTGGTGGCAGGCTCCGCGGCTGGACACCAGGCGGGAAAGCCGCCCCACCTCATCCACCAGCCCGGGATCCAGTGGCGGTCCGGCAACACCGGCACCAGCACCGGCACCGCCGCGGCCGGACCCACCAGACCCGCCGCCCGCCAGCCGCCGCATGACATCCGCCAGCGCGGGCAGCCCGAACATGCACGGGCCGCACTGCCGGGCCGACTGGCCGGCCAGGTAATCCACCATGTCCGCAGTGGCCGCCAGGCCGCAGCGGCCCGGCCCCAGCACGTGCAGCACCCCCGCGCCCGGCCGGACAGCGAGCCCGGCACCCAAGCCGGCGGCCCCTTCATCCACGGAAAGCACCACCCCCTCGGGCCGCACCCAGCGGCCGTGGAAGCCGCCCACCAAAACCGCGGCAACGGCGTCGTGCCTGATCCCTGCCGTGGCCAGCACGTCGGTGAGCGGCGCGCCGCCCGGAACCTCCAAGACCTGCTGGGCAGGGACGTCGCCGGAGAGCGAGACCAGGCGGGTGCCCGGATCCCCGGCCACGCCCGCCGCGCGGAACCAATCGGCGCCGTATCGGGCGATGAGCGCCACCTGCGCCCACGTTTCCACATTCTGGACCAGTGTGGGGCGGCCCTTGAAACCGGAGTCGGCCAGGCGCCGGCGCAGGTCCACGGGAATCGCCCTGCCGGTTTCCAGAAAGTTCACAGCCGCACTGGCCTGCCCCGCCACAAAGGCGTCCGGAGACTCCGTGAGGATCACCCCGGCGGCATCCGGGCGCTCAGCCAGGGCCGCGGCCACGACGTCCAGGTTGCCCGCCGCCGTGTAAATGTAGATGGCGCTGGCAGCCACCGACTGTGCCGTTGCCAGCAGCCCGTCGATCACCAGGTGCGGGGCGTTGTGCAGCAGTGTGGCGTCCTTGAAGCTGAGCGGTTCGCCCTCCGCGCCGTTGGCAATGAGCACCGGGCCGGACGGCCGGGTGGCGTACCGGGCCGCCCCGCCTGCCTCGGCGACGGCGGCGAGCTTGGGCCCGGCCGGGAACGCGGCGCCTCCCCGCCCGGTCAGCCCGGACGCCTGCAACTGCGCCAGCAGGGTGCCGCGCGGTTCGTGTCCGGGAAGCGGCCCGTAGGCCGCCAGATGGCCGGCGTACCCGGCCCGGTCCCCTGCCGCAAACAGCCGCGAGCCGCCATCCCAGGGCTCCCGAACGGCGGCCGGCGACAGCTGCCCCACCGCCGCCGTCATGGCCGCCTCCACTGGCCGTGGAGCTGGCGCAGCCTGGCCGTCTCCAGGAATCCCGCCGACAGCCGCCAGGCCACCGCGGCCACCACAGCCACGGAAACAACGACGACGGCGGCCACCACGGGCGCGCTGGTCCCGTCGGTCCCGTTCCCCACCGAGTGGGCGATGGCCACGGGCCACATGGCGTAGCTCAGCCAGTGGACCAGCTTGAAGGTGCGCTGCCCGATCCGGTGCCGGAGCAGGCCTGTCACCACGACGGCGGCCAGCAGGTCCAGCGCCACGGTCCCGAGCCCCTGCCAGAATGGCCGGTAGGAACCCAGGAAGGGCACGAAAACGTCCGTGACGTGCAGCTGCGCATACGAGTCCAGGAGCAGTGCGCCCACGTGGAAAATGAGAAACACAACTGCCATGAGCGAGACATTGCGGTGCAGGAGCGAGACGGAGACGCGCGGCAGCCGCACCAGCGGCCGTCCCGACCTGGTCAGTATGCCCAGCAGCACCGACACGCTCAGCAGCAGCATCGAGGCGAAGCCGCTGGCCCGGCCAAAGGCCCACATGGCGTTATCCATGGGATCCCACCCCCGCGAGCTCAACCGCCGGCCAGGAGGTGGTGGTCACGGTCCGGCCGCGCTGATCCACCAGACGGGCACTGATGCCCTGCGCCCTCAGCCAAGGCACGGCCGCATGGCCCTTGACGATGGCGCCCGTGCTGTAGGCATTGGCCTCCAGGGCGGTGGGGGCCGCCACGCTGGCGCTCCGCCACACGGTTTCCGCCGGCAGGCCGAACCTGGGGTCCAGGATGTGGTGCCGCTGCGCCCCGGCCTGTTGCCAGCGGCGCTTGACCGTGCTGGAGGTGGCCATGGCATGCCCGGCGGGCAGTGACACCTGCTGGGCAGGGTCCTGCGGCGTGTCCTGGACCAGGATCTGCCAGTGGCCGGCCGCAGCCACGGCAAGCGGACTCTCCACCGCAGGGTCCACGGCCGGGGCGGGCCCGGACGTCGCAATGTCGCCGCCAAGGTTGACCAGGACCCCGCACCCCAGCTCGGAGGCGATGCGCGCCGCAGCCATATCCGCGGCAACCGCCTTCGCGCTGGCGCCGAGATCCACCGTGATGTCGGCCGGGACGGTCAGCAGCCGGCCGTCGAGGCTGATCCGTGTCCAGCCAGGGACGGTGCGGTTGCGCAGCAGCAGGGCGGCCGCCAGGCCGGAGAGTTCCGCCGCGAGTGGGTCATTCGCGGACCGGCCGGAGGTTCCGGCCGAAAAATCCCTGTCATAGCCAAGGGAAATGAGATCGTTTCCGAGCGTGGGGTCCACGGCGCCGTCTGTCCATCGCGCCGCCGCGAGGGCGGATTCCATCAGAGTGGCCAGCAGGGGCGTGACCAGGGCTCCCTGAGTGAGGCTTTCCCGGAGCAGGGCAAGCTCCGAGTCGGGGCGGAAGCGGCTGCAGGCGAGGTCGACGGCGTCGAGCACGTGCCGTGCAAGCTGCTCCGCCGCATCCAGCCGGGAGGGTTCCGTCACCAAGACGGACGCCTCAAGGCCCCACACCTGCCAGGCCCGCGATGCGATGGCGGACGTTTCCGGGGCCCTCATGAGCCTGAAGACTGTGAGTGGCTGGAGCCGCCGTTTCCGGCCTGCAGCTGCGTGCTTGAACTTGAGCTGGAACCGGAGTTGGCACCGGAGTTGGAACTTGAGCTTGAGCCCGAACTGGAACCAGAACTTGAGCCGGAGCTGGAACTTGAACCCGAACTGGAACCAGAACTCGAACCGGAGCTGTCCGCGGAAGCCGTTGGCGCCGCCGTCGTAGTTTGCGTTGTCTGGGAGGTGGCGGCTTTGACGGCATTGGCGGAAGTGATGGTGCCGTAAAAGGCGGCGCTGCCGAGCCCCACCGTGCCGACCGCTCCCAGCGCCACAACGGAAGTGACCGCCTTGGCAAGTGTTTTGGGGTTTCTGGATGAAGCCATGGCGTGCTCCTCACATTCAAAGTCTTGATTTGCGGTGGATTGTCAGTTACTACAATCCAACGCCTTGCTAAGAATTGGCCGTGAGGAGCCTTTCGGCCGCATAGCAATTGGTGGGAGCCGGTGCCGGGGGCCGGCGGTTACGCGCCCGAGCCCGACGCGGCGGGGACCAGGATGAACAGCGCCTCAACCGGTTCGGAAGTGCGGTTTTCCCAGGTGTGGGGTTCGCGGCCGGGGAAGGAAAGTGTGTCGCCGGCCTTCAGGTCATAGGAGTCCTGGGTCAGGATCAGTGTCAGCTCGCCGCTGATGATGTGGAGCACGTCCACGTCGCAGTCCACCGCATAGAGCTCGGATTCGCCGCGGCCAAAGGGTGCAATGGTGGAAGAGAGCACCTGGAGCCGGCGCTCTGAGCGGGCCGTGAGCAGGCGCTCCACAATGCCTTCGCCGCCCAGGGAGATGCGCGGGCCCTCCCCGCGCAGCGTCAGGTGCGTCTCCGGGACGGCGAACAGGTCGCCAATGGAGATGGAGAGGACCTGGCACAGGGTGACCAGGGAGGCAACGCTGGGAGAGGTGAGGTCTCGCTCCACCCGGCTCAGGAAGCCCTTGGTGAGTCCCGTTGCATCGGCCACGTGCTCAATGGTCAGCCGCTGGGACTGGCGGGCCGCCCGGATCCTGGACCCGATGGCCACCGGTGCCGAGCTGGGCTCAACGGGTAATGCCTTCATGTTCACTCCTTTAGCTCCGGGCACCACGTGCCCAAGGCGACTCTATACGGATGTGACGGGCGTACTTCCATTTTGACTGTTACCGCAATCACAGTTTAGCCTAATGGACAACGGAAGTTGCCTGATAGGCAATTTTCTATCGAGGAGTCATCATCACTGCACCCTGGAGCCTTACATGAGCTTGAACATTGCCATAGTCGTCCTCTACCTGGTGGCCATGCTGGCCTTCGGGTGGTGGGGCAAATCGCGCACCAAGAACAACAGCGACTTCCTGGTGGCCGGGCGGCGCCTGGGCCCGTTCCTGTACACCGGCACGATGGCCGCCGTCGTCCTGGGCGGCGCCTCAACCGTGGGCGGCGTGGGCCTCGGGTACAAGTTCGGCATTTCCGGCATGTGGCTGGTGGTGGCGATCGGCGTGGGCGTGCTGCTGCTGAGCCTGCTGTTCGCTCCCACCATCCAAAAGCTGAAGATCTACACGGTCTCCCAAATGCTCAGCCTGCGCTACGGGCAGGAAACCACCAAGATGTCCGGCATTGTGATGCTGGCCTACACCGTCATGATCTCGGCAACCTCCACCGGCGCCTACGCCACCATCTTTGTGGTGCTGTTTGGCTGGGAGCGTTGGCTGGCGATTGCCGTGGGCGGTGCCATTGTGCTGGTCTACTCCACCATTGGCGGCATGTGGTCCATCACCCTGGCGGACCAGGTGCAGTTCGTCATCAAGACCGTGGGCGTCTTCCTGCTCATGCTCCCCTTCGCCTGGAACGCCGCCGGAGGTCTCGCCGGCATCCAGTCCCGCGTTGAGTCCAGCTTCTTCCAGTGGGACGGCATCGGCGTCCAGACCATCATCACCTACTTTGTCATCTACACCCTGGGCCTGCTGATCGGCCAGGACATCTGGCAGCGCGTCTTCACCGCCCGCGACCCCAAGGTGGCCCGCGTTGGCGGCGCCACGGCCGGCATCTACTGCATCCTGTACGGCGTGGCCGGTGCCCTGATCGGCCTGGCCGCCCGCGTGGCCCTGCCCTCCATTGACGTCGCCACGCTGGGCAAGGACGTGGTTTACGCGGAGGTTGCCACGCACCTGCTGCCCATCGGCCTGGGTGGGATCGTCATGGCCGCCGCCGTGGCCGCCATGATGTCAACCGCCTCCGGCGCCCTGATCGCCGCAGCCACCGTGGCCCGCAAGGACGTGGTCCCGTTCGTGGCCAGCTGGTTCGGCAAGACCATAGACACCTCCGACACCTCCAACCCGGAGCACGACGTCAACGCCAACCGCTGGTACGTGCTGGGCCTGGGGCTGGGCGTGGTGCTCATTTCCATCGTGGTCAGCGACGTGGTCTTCGCCCTGACCATCGCCTACGACATCCTGGTGGGCGGGCTCCTGGTGGCCATCATCGGCGGGCTGGCGTGGAAGCGCGGCACCGGCCTGGGCGCCGCCTGGTCCATGGCCGTGGGCTGCGGCCTGACCCTGGTGCTGCTGGTGCTCTACGCGACGGGAGTGATCCCCAGCGCGGACGGCATCTACGCCAACGAGCCCATCTACTACGGCCTGCTCGCCTCCCTCATTGTCTACGTTGCCGTCTCGCTGGCCACCCCGGCCACTCCGGCCCACATCCGCGACGCCTGGGACCGCCGGTTGAGTGCGGCTGCCACGGATTCCAACGAGGACGACATCGAAGTGCTCACCAGCCGGAAGTAGCCGGTCTCAGCCGGGAACTTTTCCCTGGGGCAAAACCCGGGCTGGGTTTTGCCCCGGGTGCACCGGGGGCACAACCCAAGTCGAGTTTTGCCCCACAGGAAAGTGCATCGTTGCGTAAGCGGCACGACGGCGGATGGTCACGTAATAAATTACGTCACCATCCGCCGTCGTGCTTTTTGGCGGTAATCTTGAGCCAGCTTCAAGAGATGCGGCGCCAAGCTCCGACTGGCCGCGCACCAACCCCATGTTCACAGGGTGGTTCGGATGAGGAAGCGGCCCGCGGTGACAGGATCCGGGGGCAAGAGCACTCCCAAAGGCCGTGATGATGACCGTTATCTCCGTCAACCGCATTCCCGCGAACCGCAACGCTGCCCGGGCCGCCACACCGCCGCAGGGCATTCCCGTGCTGCCGGCCGTGGATATCAACTACGGCACTGTCACGTTCTTCACCCCGTCGGGGCACCACAATTATTGGTCTGCCGAGCCGGACCTGCTGGTGGACGCGCTGTCGCAGGCGGTCCGCCCGGCCCAGTGGATCCCGGAAATCGCCACGCTGGTGGTGACCGTGGCCCAGACCGGCGTGCGGACCGGCCGGCGCCTCGGCTTCCGCCTCGCGGCGCACTAACCGCCTGCGGTCATTCGATGACTGCGATCACCGCACCCTGCGCCACTTCGTCGCCTTCCTGAACGCGAAGCCGGACGGTGCCGGCCACGGGCGCGTAGATTTCGGCGTCGACCTTGTCTATGGCCACCTCGGCGAGCAGGTGCTTTTCGGCAACTGCGTCGCCGTCGGCCACGTACCAGGTGGCCAGGACGCCGGGCTCGGAGGCGTCCCCCGTCATCATCGGAAACAGGACTTCGTTCATGCAGTTGCCGCCTTCCGGACCGCGGCCTCAATGCGTGCGGCCGTTGGCAACACAGCATATTCGAGTTCATGGGCGTACGGAATGGGCACGTCGGGGACGCAGACGCGGCTGAAGTGCTTCAAGAGGGCCGGGTCGTGCTCGGTGATGGTGGCCGCGATTTCGCCGGAAAGCCCGAACGACTGGTAGTCCTCATCCACCACAATCACGCGCCCGGTCTTGGCGGCGGTGGCGATGACCGCCTCCCGGTCCAGCGGCACCAGCGAGCGCAGGTCCAGCACCTCCACGTTGATGCCCTCCTCCTCCAGCTTCTCCGCCACGTCCAGGCTGTGGTGCACGGACAGCGACAGCGTCACGATGCTGACGTCCGTGCCCTCCCGGACCACCTTGGCCTTGCCGATCGGAACCACGTAGTCCTCCTCCGGGACGGCGCCGATGGAGCGCTTGTTCTTCGCCATCCAGGCCAGGCCCATGACGCCCTTGTGGAACATGTACACCACGGGGTCGTCGGATTGGATGGCCGCCGTCATGAGCCCCTTCGCGTCGTACGGGTTGGAGGGGACCACCACCTTCATGCCGGGCAGGTGCGCGAACGTGCCCCACAGTGTTTGCGAGTGCTGGGCGCCGTCGGAATAGCCGCCGCCCACCGCCGTCATCAGCACCATGGGGACGCGGACGTTGCCGCCTGATTCGTAGTGGATCTTGGCCATGTGGTTGTAGATCTGGTCCATGCACACGCCGAAGAAGTCCACGAACATCAGCTCGACAATGGGCCGCATGCCTTCCACGGCAGCCCCGATGCCCAGCCCGATGAACGCCGTCTCGGAAATCGGCGTGTCAATGATCCGCTCCGATCCGAACCTCTCCAGCAGCCCCGTGGTGGAGGAGAAAATGCCGCCGTAGGCCGCCACGTCCTCGCCCATCACGAATACTGACGGGTCCTTTTCCATCTGCGAGCCGATGGCTTCCTGCAGCGCCTTGGCCGTGTTCAACCGCCGGCTGCCGGCGTCTGGCTCCACGGGCAGTGACATTTGAGCAGCGGCAGCTGCACTGGTTGAGATGCTCATGACTGGGCTCCTTCCACAAATACGTACTTCAGTGCCTCGGCCGGGTTGGGCGTTGGCGCGGCCTTGGCATGTTCGACGGCGTCGTCCACCTGGGTGCCCGCCCACGCTGTCATTTCGGCCAGGTCAGCGTCCGTGAGGATCCCGGCGTCGCGCAATTGCTTTTCGTAGGCGGGTATGGGGTCCCGGTCGGGAACCTCGGCCAGTTCGGGCCGGTAGCCCTGGGCGTCGCCTTCAAAGTGGCCCCACAGCCGGAGCGTGTGGATCTCGATAAGGCTGGGCCCGTTGCCTGCCCGGGCACGCGCCACGGCCTCGCCAACAGCAGCGTGGACGGCTTCGACGTCGTTGTTTTCCACCCGGACCCCCGGCATTCCGTAGCCCGCCGCCCGCACCGCATTGGACGGCACGGAGGTGGAGGCACTGCGGTGGACGGAGATGCCCCAGTC
This sequence comes from Arthrobacter sp. A2-55, assembly GCF_025548615.1. Classification (NCBI taxonomy): domain Bacteria; kingdom Bacillati; phylum Actinomycetota; class Actinomycetes; order Micrococcales; family Micrococcaceae; genus Arthrobacter; species Arthrobacter sp. A2-55. Next base: position 17,642 of record NZ_JAJLOZ010000035.1, read on the forward strand.
GTTGTCCTCGATGACGAAGATGACAGGCAGCTTCCACAGGGCGGCCAGGTTCAGGCACTCGTGGAACGGGCCGGCATTAGCTGCGCCCTCACCGGCGACAGCCACAGCAATGTTTCGAGTGCCGGCACGCTGGAACGCGAAGGCCTGGCCCAGCGCGGCGGGGAAGCCCTCGGCCACGATGCCGGAGCAGGAGAAATGCGTGGCCGGATCAAAGAGGTGCATGTGGCCGCCCCGGCCGTGGCCCAGCCCGGACTCGCGGCCGAAGATCTCCCCGGCCAGCGCGCGCAGGTTCATGCCCTTGGCAATGGCCAGGTGGTGCGGGCGGTGGGTGGCCGTGAGTGCGTCGCCGGATTCCAGGTGTGCGCACAGGCCCGCGGCCACCGGCTCCTGCCCGGCGGAAAGGTGCATCTCCCCCGGGATCAGGCCCTTGCCAATGTCAAAGCCGGGGCTCTTGTCGGCGTGGTATTCACGCAAAATTGCTGCCTCGAACGTCCTGATCAGGATCATCTGGCGCAACAGCTCCTGCCGCTGCGCCGCACTGAGGTCCTTCGCGACCTCGGTTGTTTCGGTGGTCATCGCCTCTCCCTTCCACAGATGCGCCGCCGCCTGTGCCACTGAGCGTGGAGGATTGTGGCGGCTCGCATGCCTTTCACTTTTGAGCCTAGGCACGGGTTCGACGCCGGCAACACCGCGCGGATTTCAGTAGGTGAAAAAGCTACCCTTGACCAGTGGGCCCCGCGCTGATGGTGCCGCCGGCGCCCAGGATCAATTCCAGGTGCGCAGCGGCGTCCTTGAGGGTCTCCGTGTAGTTCATTCCGCGGCGTTGTTCCCCTGCCGGCAGTGAGATGGCCAGGGCCCCGGCCCACGACGACGCAGCAACGGGCACGGCCAGGCAGGTGAACCCGAGCGCATATTCCTGGTCGTCCAGCATGGAGGACGGGCTGCCTTCAAGTGTCCGCAGGAACTCCCGCGGCGAGGTGATGGTGTAGGGCGTGAGCTCGGCCAGTGGATGCGAGGAAACATACTCCAGGCGTTCGCCGGCACCGAGGCCGGCCAGAATCTGCTTCCCGAACGCCGTGGCGTGGGCGCCGTCCTGCAGGCCCACCCACAAGTCCACCCGGGGCGTGAGCGGCCCGTCCACAATGTCCACCAGCTCAATTTCGCCGTCGTAGAAGCGGCTCAGGTACGTGGCGGCGCGCAGTTCGTCGCGGATGCCGTTGAGCACGGTGCGGCCCTGCGCGAGCGACACTGCACCCCCGGCCGCTGCGAGGGCCGGATGCCCGGGCCCCAGGACGAAGCCGTCATGGTCCTGAACCACATAGTTTGAGTGCGCCAGGGTGCGCAGTACGTTGTAGGTGGTGCCCAGACTTAGGGCCGTGGCGCGCGCAATGGACTTGGCCGGCAGGGGGCGGGAGGAGGAACCGATGCAGTCCAACACAGCCAGGGCGCGGCTTACCGAGGCGATCAGCGTCGGTGTTTTTTCGTCGTTGGCGAAGGTGGGCTGCATCACAACTCCTTACTTGCCAGACTACAACGGATTGCAGGGGTTTTCACGGGGTCCGTCCCGCAGTGGGATTCGCCGAGACAGCGGCCCCGCGCCGAAACCACCCACAATGTTTGGGGGATCTCGGCGCGGACCCGCTACCTCGACGGCGGCGGCCGGATTGCGGCTTCCCGAAACTTTATTCCGAGGACTACCGGCCGGTATTCCGGGACGGAAAGCGCTACAGTGATGGCTGACCCGAGGAGTTTCCACCGTGCCCGAACGCATTCCCACGCCCGCCGAAATCAGGCGGTGGCGCCAATACCTGGCCGATGAACGTGCCGAGGCCTCGGTCTACCGCGATCTGGCCAAGCGCCGGGACGGCGAGGAAAAGTCCATCCTGCTGGCGCTGGCCGAGGCCGAGGGCCGGCACGAACAACACTGGCTGGGGCTGCTGGGCCAGCATGAGGGGCCGCCGAAACGCCCCTCATTCCGAAACCGGTTCCTGGGGCTTTTGGCCCGCCGCTTTGGTTCGGTCTTTGTCCTTGCCTTGGCGCAACGCTCCGAGTCGCGCTCCCCGTACGCCACCGACCTTGACGCCACGAAGGCCATGGCGGCCGATGAGGCCATCCATGAGGAAGTGGTCCGCGGACTTGCCACCCGGGGCCGCAACCGGCTGGCCGGCTCCTTCCGGGCCGCCGTGTTTGGCGCCAATGACGGGCTGGTCTCCAACCTCTCCCTCGTCATGGGCATGGCCGCCACCGGTGTGGGCAGCCAGGTGGTCCTGTTCAGCGGCATCGCAGGCCTGCTCGCCGGCGCCCTGTCAATGGGGGCCGGCGAATATGTCTCGGTCAGGTCCCAGCGCGAGCTCCTGGAGGCGTCCGCGCCCACGCAGGTCACCCTGACGGCAGCGCCTGAACTGGACCTGAAAAACAACGAGCTGGTGCTGGTCTACTTGGCCCGCGGGATGTCCCGCGAGGCTGCCGAACACCGTGCAGCCGAGCGGCTGGGCCATTTCACCTGCGACTGCGACCCCAGCCTGTCACTGCGCCCCGACACTTTCGAGACGGCGGACGAGCACGAGACGCTGGGCACGGCCTGGGGCGCGGCGTCGTCGAGCTTCTGCTTCTTTGCCTCCGGCGCCATCATCCCCATCATCCCGTTCCTGTTTGGCATGACGGGAATCGGGGCCCTTGTCCTGGCGTGCACGCTGGTGGGCCTGGTGCTGCTGGGGACCGGCGGCGTGGTGGGGCTGCTGTCCGGGGCCTCGCCCATGTGGCGCGGGCTGCGGCAGCTGGGCATTGGCCTGGGCGCGGCCGCCGCCACCTACCTGCTGGGGCTGGTGTTCGGCACCATCGTCGGCTGATTCACGGCTGCCCGGACCAGCCCGACAGCAGTGCACAGGCCTCGTCAATGGTGTCCACCACGCGCATCCGCTCCGCCATGGCCCGGCCGTTGGCGAGGGCGGCAAGCAGGGGCCGGACGGGCAGTTCCTCTTCCCAGTGCCGGCGCCCCACCAGCACCATGGGTGTCACCGCCGCATCCGCCGCATAGTAGTTCTCGCAGGCGTCCTGGAAAATCTCCTGCACCGTGCCGGCGGCCCCGGGCAGGAAGATGATCCCGCCGTTGCAGCGCGCCAGTAGCACGGCCTCCCGGATCGAGTTCGCAAAGTACTTCGCGATCCGGGTGGCAAAGAGGTTGGGCGGCTCGTGGCCGTAAAACCAGGTGGGGATGCCCAGGCTGTCGGCCCCGCCGGGAAACTTTGCCAGCACGGATTCCGCCGCCCTGGCCCACTCCGTGACAGAGGGCCGGAAGCCGGGGACGGCCCCCAGGGTGCGCCGCGCACTGTCCAGGGCATCGGCGCGGTACGGGGACAGGAAAGCCCCCAGGTTTGCAGCCTCCATGGCGCCTGGCCCGCCGCCGGTGGCCACCATGAAGCCCTGGTGCGCCAGGGTCCGCCCCAGTCGGGCAGCTTGCTCATATTCAATGCTGTCCCGGGCCGCGGCATGCCCGCCCATGACACCCACCACACGCTTCCCGGCAGCCGCGCAGGCATCGAGAAAATCGTCCAGGGAGTCTGAAATCGCGTGGTCGTGCATGGCCGTGGCCAGCGTGGCGTTCAGTTCGCGTCCGTGCCCGTCCTGCAGCGTCCACTGGTAGATTTGCGCGTCCGGCACAGCCTCGTATTCCGCCCCGCCAATGCCCTTGTACAGCTCGGCAGCCGTGTAGAGGTGGCCGCGGTAGGCGTTGAAGGGAATGTTGGGCAGCGTGGGGAAAATCAGGGCCCCGCCCGACCTCAGCCGCGCCTCCACCCCTGCGGCAAAGCGGCAGCCCATGAAAATGGCGCCCGACGCCCGCAGCCCCAACAGCTCCGCCGACCTCTGCCGCAGGTCCACGGCCTGGAAGTGCCAGCCATGCATGGATGTGGCGCCGCCGGCCAGCAAGGCGTCAAACCCCGCCACATCCTCAACCTCTAGGGTCCGGGCACGGGGGGCAAGGGGTGCGTTCACGCCTTCAGCATAGCGAGCCGCGCCGGCGGCCGGGCCAGGCGGGGCCGGGTACGGTGGATACGGCAGCAATTCCAAGCACGACGGCGGCCCCTCCCGGACACGCCGCCCCCACCAAGGAGCCCCATTGAAGGAAATCACCACCAACGACGTCCTGGCCGCCGATCCCGACGTGCAGATCATCGATGTCCGCGAGGCGGGCGAACTCAGCACCGGCATGATCGAGGACGCCGTCCACATTCCCTCCGGCGAAATCCTGGAGCGCGTGGGCGAACTGGACAAGTCGCGCCGCATCATCGCCGTCTGCCATGGCGGCGGGCGCAGCGGGCGCGTAGCTGAAGCTTTGACGGAGCTCGGCTACAACGCGGACACCCTGGTGGGCGGGATGAGCAACTGGGAGGCCGAGGGCCTGCCCATGCTCCCGCCGGCGTAAACGGCGGCACATCCGGGCCGCCAAAGGCGGCGGAGTCGGCATTTTTTGTAGGCGACGTCAAGGAGACCGTAAGGCCGCCTGCGGCCGTCGGTCGGATAGTCGCCGGAAAAATGCCGAGCCGCCGCCGGCCCGACCCAGCCGGACCGCCGCCGCAAGCGGAAGTCAGACCCGGCCGAAGGCGGCGCCGAACGCTGCAAGGGCGGCGTCGCTGTCCCCCTGCGCCCAGGCCTCCATGCCCACGGTGCCGCGGTAGCCGGCGTCGAGCAGTGCGCGGTGGACTGCCGCGTAGTTGATCTCCCCCGTGCCCGGTTCGCAGCGCCCGGGGACGTCCGCCACCTGGATCTCGCCAATGTGCGGCAGCGAGTCGCGGACCAGCCCGATCAGGTTTCCCTCCCCCATTTGCGCGTGGTAGAGGTCCAGCATCATCTTCACGTTGGGGTGGCCGGCAGCCTCCACCAGGGCCCGGGTGTCCTTGGCCCGCGCCAGCGGGATGCCCGGATGGTCCAGGATGGTGTTGAGGTTTTCGAGGCAAAACGTGATGCCGTGGCGTGCGCCCAGCTCGCCGAGGCGGGCGAGGGTGCGTGCGCCCGTGGCCCACATCCGCCCCGTGGCCCTGAACGCGGGGCGGGCCGCGTGCCCGTCGATGAGCTCGGCGGAGTGCACCACCATGCGCGGGATTCCGAGCTCCAGCGCGGTCGGGATGAGTTCGGCCGCCGTCCGGACCACGTCATCGCAGCTGTCGGCATCCACCACGCTGCCGGCGGAATATCCCGTCATGGAGGAAAATGCGGCGCCCGTTGACTTGAGTGCGGCCACGTCCTTGGTGCGCGAGTCCCAGATTTCCACGTCAAAGCCCGCCGCGTGGATCCTGCGCACCCGCTCCGCGAACGGCAGCTCGGTGTAAACCATTTCGGCGCAGACTGCCAGGCGCATCAGGCGCCTGCCGCGTTGTGTGAAGGCTCGACGGCGGCCGGCCGGGCCACCGCGGCCGGCCGGGCCACCGCTGCCGGCTGGGCGACGGCGGCGGGCTGGCCCGTGGTGACGGACTCGATGCAGGCCAGGGCCACAGCCAGGGCGCGGCGGGCGTCGGCACCGCCGGGAGTGACTGAGGCCCCGGCCCCGCCGGACCCGGATGCGGCGGCCCCGTCCGCCGGGTTTCGCAGCCCGGCAATGGTGGCGGCAAAGTCGGCGAGTTCGTCGGTGTAGGCCTGCTTGAACAATTCCACGTTCAGCCGCGGCGTGTTGGCGGACAGGCCGCCGGCGGTGTAGCGCCGGGCGGCGGTTTCAGTGCTTCGTCCGGCCTGGACCATACCCTTGGAACCGAAGACCTCACCGCGGATGTCATAGCCGTAGAGGGCGCTGAAGTTTGCCTCCGCCACAGCCACGGCCCCGTTGCTGTACTTGACCGTCACCACGGCGGTGTCCAGGAAGCCCTGGTCCTTGAAGCCGGGCTCCACCAGCGCGTCCGCCACTGCATAGACGTTCACCGGCTCGGCCCCGGAATTGAACCAGTTGAGCGTGTCAAAGTCGTGGATCAGCGTTTCCAGGAACACCGTCCACGGCGGTGTCTTCGCGGCCCCCTGTATGCTGCCGGTCCCGGGGTCGCGGGTGAGCGAGCGCAGCAGCTGGGGCGTCCCCACCACCCCGGCGTCAATGTCCGCCTTCGCGGCCAGGAAGTCCTCGGCGTAGCGCCGGTTGAAGCCCACCTGGAATTGCACGCCGGCGGCGGCCACGTCCGCCAGCGCCGCATCAAGTTCCTCGAGCGACAGCCCGGCCGGCTTCTCGCAGAAAACGTGCTTGCCGGCCTTCGCCGCCTGGGAAATCAGGGTGGAGTGGAAACGGGCCGGGCTGGCAATGATGACACCATCCAGGTCCGGGTCGGCAAACAGGTCCGCCGGGTCGGCACTGACCTTGGCCACGCCCAGGCGGGCTGCCAGCGCGGACGCAGCATCGATGGCCGGGTCGGCAATGGCCTCCAGCACGGCGCCGGGCAGGCGGAGGGCCACGCTCTCGGCATGGAAGGCGCCGATCCAGCCGGCGCCAATGAGGCCCAGGCGCACCGCCGGTGCCGGAGTTGCCGTGTGTCCTTGCAGATATGCCATGGGAAGCCGTCCGTTCAGTGGAGTTGGGGCCGGAACTAGATCGATCTAGCCGACGTGATGGATCCAGTCTGGCACGACATCCCGCACCGTGTCTAGATCGATCTAGTAGTCTGTTTCCATGATGAACCCCGCAGAGCCCCCGCAACCGCCCCGGCGCCCCACCATGGCCGACGTCGCCGCGGCCGCCGGCGTCTCGCGGGCCCTCGTCTCAATCGTCATCCGGGGCGCGGAAGGGGCCAGCGACGCCACCCGCCGGCGCGTGCTGCAGGCGGCCAAGGACCTCGGCTACCGCCCGGACACCAGGGCCCGGCTGTTGCGCAGCAGCCGGACACGGCTGATCGGCGTGGTCTTCAACGTGACCGAGCCGTACCACGCCGAGTTGGTCGAGCTCCTCTATGAGGCTGCCGCCGCCGAACGCTACGCCATCACCCTCAGCGCCACGGGGCCGCGCCGGGGCGAGCGGGAGGCTGTTGAATCGCTGCTGGACCTGGGCGTGGAGGCGGCGGTAGTCATTGCCCCCACCAGCCCGACGGCGGAACTCGCAGCCCTGCCCGTTCCCGTCGTATCCATGTTGCGGGCCCCGGGCGGCGGGGCCGTCGCCAGTGTTGCAAGCGACGAGGCCGCCGGGATCAGGCTGGCCATGGACCACCTTCACGGCCTGGGTCACCGGCGCATCGCCCACCTCGACGGCGGTGCCGCCGTCGGCTCGGCAGCCCGGCGCACCGCCTACCTGGCCTGGATGGCCGACGCCGGCGAGGCGGCACAGGTAATCCCCGGCGGTCCCCTGGAATCGGACGGATCGCGGGCGGCAGCCATGCTGCTGGCGTCCATGGGCCGGCCGCCTGCCGGGGCCGGACGTGAGGGGAACACCCAGGCCGGGCACGCCACATATGCCGGCCACGGCGGCACCGCATCGGGGGCACCCGGCGCGCCCACCGCCGTCGTGGTTTTCAACGACCGCAGCGCCCTGGGCGCCCTGGACACCTTCCGGCGCGCGTGGCTGGGCGTGCCCGGGGAGCTGTCCGTGGTGGGCTACGACAATTCCCGCATGGCGCGGCTGGAGCACATCAACCTGACCAGCATTGGCCAGGACGGGCCCGCGCTGGCGGCCGCCGCCGTCCGCAGCGCGGCCGCCCGGATTGCCGGCGCCGCCGCGGAGGACGTGGTCATCCCGCCGTCGCTGGAGCCGGGCGGCACCACGGCGAGGCTCACTCCCCCGGGAAGGTGATTCCCAGCTGGCCGCGGATGGCATCCGCCACGTCCATGGTCAGGATGGATGCCTCCAGTGGGCGTTCCGCCACGGAGGTGCGCCCGGCGTGGATGGCCCGGGCGACGGCGGCGGCCTCGAAGTGCAGGCCCTCGAAGTGCGCCCCCGCGGGCTCCTCGTAGCGGAGGCTGGTGCCGTCGGGCTGGCTGAGCGTGAACCCGCCGGGCATGTTGAACGGTCCGTCAAGGGTCAGTGTGGCGGCCGTCCCCACCAGGCTTGCCTGGGTGGGCGTGAAGTTGTTCAGCTGCGTTTTCACCACCGCGTGGGCGCCGCCGGGAAAGGACATGGCGGCTGAAATTTGGCCGTTGACGCCCGACGGGTGGCCGGTGCCCAGCGCCCGGAGCTGGTCCGGGGCGCCCAGGACGGCGGTGACCAGCGCCAGCGGGTAGGTGCCCAGGTCCAGCAGCGGGCCGCCTGCCAGCAAGGGGTCGAAGATCCGGTGCCCCGGCTCAAAGTGTTCTCCGTACTCGGCGATGACGGTGGTCAGGGTGCCCAGTGCGCCGGCGTCGAGCAGTTGCCGGACGGCGTCGAACTTGGGCAGGAAGAAGGTCCACAGCGCCTCGGCGGCAAACAGCCCTGCAACGGCGGCCTTGTCACGGATGTCCCGGGCCTGGGCGGCGTTGATGCCGATGGGCTTCTCGATCAATACGTGCTTTCCTGCCGCCAAGGCGGCCAGCGCGGCGGAGTGGTGGGAGGTGTGCGGCGTGGCCACATAGACAATGTCGATGTCGGCGGCGGCCAGTTCCCCGTAGCTGCCGTACGCCGCTGCAATGCCGAACGTGTCCGCGAAGGCCTGGGACCGCTCCAGGGAGCGGGAGCCCACGGCGGCAATCACCTGGCGCGTGTGCGCCTGGACGGACTCGGTGAAGCGCTCGGCGATCCAGCCCGGACCCATGATGCCCCAGCGCAGGGGCGGGGCATCCATGGAATCGGGCACGCGTGAAGCGGGCAGGACCGCGGGCGCGGTTGCCTGCAAACTCACGTGTAATCCACCGCGGTGAAGAGCCCCGTGCCGGCCGCGGCAATGACGGCTTCGGCCACCTGGGCCGCGCGCAGCCCGTCGCGGGCGGTGGCCAGCGGCGATGGTTCGCCGCGCTGGAGTGAATGGATCCAGGCCTGCAGCTCAATCCGGTAAGCGTCGGCAAACCGCGGCCGCCAGTCCTCCGGATATTCCGTCGACCTGCTGCGCTGCGCATTCACGGCCAGCAGGGCCGGCTCGGCCAGGGAGGCCGTGCCGCGCTCGGCCACCACTTCGCACTGCGTGGTGTAGCCGTACTGGGCATTGAGGAACAGCTCCAGCGTTGTCAGCACCCCGTCCGCCGTGCGCAGCAGGATGAACGCGGGGTCGTGGAGCCCGCCGGGTGCCGCCGTCGTCCGTTTTCCGGCGTGCCAGGCCACCTCCGTGATGGGCGAGCCCAGCAGCCACGGAATGGTGTCCAGCTCATGGATGGCGGAGTTGGTCACGGCGGAGGCGGTGGTGGCGTTGGGTGCGGAGGTGCTGTTGCGGCTGATGCAGTGCACCATCAGCGTCTCGCCCGCGTCCCCGGATTGGGCATGGCGGCGCAGTTCACGGTGGCCCGGGTCGAAGCGCCGCATGAACCCCAGCGACAGCAGCGAACGCCCCGTGGCGGCGGCAATCTCCTCATCCGCCGCCACCACCTCGCGGCATTCCGCCACCGTCGGGGCCAGGGGCTTTTCGCACAGGACCGGCTTGCCTGCCTCAAGGCAGTCGAGGATGAGCCCGGCATGCGTCGAATCATGCGAGGCAATCACGACGGCGTCCACCCGGCTTGAGCGGATGAGCTTGCGTGCGTCGGTGGTTGCGCGGGCGCCCGCGGCGGCCGCCGCGGCTGAGGCACGGTCCCCGTCGATGTCCGCCACGTAGCTGACGCTGGCGCCGCTGATGGCCGTGGCCAGGTTGGTGATGTGGTCGGCGCCCATGATTCCGGCGCCGATCACGCCTACGTTGAGGGTCATGCTGGTGTTCTCCCCTGTTTGTGAAGTGGCCCTGCGGGCTGTTGTGCCTGCGGGCTGTTATGCTAGCCGGCTGTCTTGCTAGCGCGGCAGCTGATCAGCGGTTTCGGCCACTTCGGCTTGGACTTCGCTGACGATGTCGCTGTGTCCGCCGAGGCTTTCGAGTTCGTGGGCCAGCTCGGCCAGCTCCGCGCCGCCGGCCATTTGGGCGGTGAGTTCCTCCAGGGTGATGTCCTTTTTGTCGTAGTAACCGATGGACTTGCCGCGCTTGAGGAGCAGGAACCTGTCCCCGACGGGGTAGGCGTGGTGCGGGTTGTGGGTGATGAAGATGACGCCCAGGCCGCGGTCGCGGGCCTGGAGGATGTAGCGCAGCACCACCCCGGACTGCTTCACGCCCAGGGCCGCGGTGGGTTCGTCCAGGATCAGGGCCTTCGCACCGAAGTGCACGGCGCGGGCAATGGCCACGCACTGTCGCTCACCGCCGGACAGCTGGCCGATGGGCTGCTCCACGTCGCGCAGGTCAATGCCCATCTCCCCGAGCTCGGTCTTCGTGATTTCCTTCATGCGCTTCACGTCCAGGCGGCGGAAGGGCCCCCACCCCGTGGTGAGTTCCGAGCCGAGGAAGAAGTTGCGCCAGATCGGCATGAGCCCCACCACGGCCAGGTCCTGGTACACGGCGGCAATGCCGGAATCCAGGGCTTCCCGGGGTGAACCGAGCTTGCGTTCGGCGCCCATGATCTTGAAGGACCCCTCGTCGTGCTGGTGCAGGCCGGCGATGATCTTGATCAGCGTCGACTTCCCCGCCCCGTTGTCCCCGAGCACGCACGTGACCCGGCCCATGTCCACGGCCATGGTCACATCCGTCAGGGCAATGATGTTTCCGTAATGCTTGCCCACCTTCTCCAGCTCCAGCAGGTGCACCGGTGTGTGGGTCAGGGGGTCGGTCTCGTTTTGGAGCAGGGTTTCCTGGTCAATGTCCACACCCGCGGAGGGGGCGGGGGCTGCGTGCTTGGCAGCGTCGTTGGCAGTCATGTCTGGTTTCCGTCCTTTACTTGCTGTCCGCGCGGCGTTTGACGATCAGGTTCACAATGGTGGCCAGCAGCAGCATCAGGCCCAGGAAGAACTTGAACCAGTCCGGGTTCCACTGCGCGTACACGATGCCCTTGTTCGCCATGCCGAAGATGAACGCCCCGATGGCCCCGCCAATCGCCGAGCCGTAGCCGCCGGTGAGCAGGCACCCGCCAATCACTGCGGCAATGATGTACAGGAACTCGTTGCCGATGCCCTCTCCGGACTGCACGGCGTCGAACGCGAAGAGGTTGTGCATGCCCAGCACCCAGCCGCAGAACCCGACCCCCATGAACAGGCCGATCTTCGTCCACTTCACCGGCACGCCCACGGCCCGGGCCGCGTTCTCATCCCCGCCCACGGCGAAGATCCAGTTGCCCACCTTGGTGCGCAGCAGCAGCCAGGAGGTGATGGCGACCAGGATGATCCAGATGAAGATCGGGGACTTGATGTCCACCCCCGCAATGATGAAGTCGTTCGAGAAAACGGCCTGGGCCGAGGCGAAGCCGTCCATGTTCGCGATCGACGGCGTCGCAACGCTGCCCCCGATCAATCGGGTCAGGGCCAGGTTCAGCCCCGTGAGCATCAAGAATGTGGCCAGCGTGACAATGAAGCTGGGCAGCTTTGTCTTCATCAGGATCCAGCCGTTGACAAAGCCGATCGCCAGGGACACCACCAGGGCCAAGCCCACCCCGATCCACACGTTCGTGGAAAAGTACCAGCTGAACAGCGACGCCGTCAGCGCCGAGCTGATCACCGCCACGCCCGCGGACAGGTCAAACTCCCCGCCGATCATCAACAGGGCCACCCCCACGGCCATGATCCCGATCGTGGAGGAACCGTACAGCACCGTGGCGAAGGAATTCGCCTGCAAAAACACCGGCGCCACCAGGGAGAAGAAAACAAAGAGGACAATGGCACCGACCAGGGCGCCGATTTCCGGGCGGCCCAAAAGATTCGAGACGAGGCTGCGCTTGCCGACACGTTCATCCAGGGCCGGCGGGGGCTTAATGAGGGTAGTCAAGTAAATACTCCTAATCTTGCCCGGGCCCGCGGGGACACGCCCCGCGGGCCCGGAAGCAAGGCATCCCTAGCGGATGCCTTGCTTGGCGTAGGTGAGGACGGCGGGGGCGTTGGTCTTGTCGATGATGGCGGGGCCGGTCAGCACGGGGAGCCCGCCGCCCACCTTGAAGCCGCCGCGGTTGTACTGCCACAGCGCGTCGATGGAGTCGTAGCCCTGGAGCCAGGGCTGCTGGTCCACCGTGAACTCCACCTTGCCGTCGATGATCGACTGGATGAGCTCACCGCTGAGGTCGAAGGAGGCAATTTTGATCTTGCCTGTCAGGCTCAGCGACGCCACGGCCTTGACGATGGTGGCGGTGAAGGGCGCACCCAGCCCGATGATGGCATCGGCGCTCGGGGTGGACTGCAGCTTCGCCGTGACGGTGGAGGAGACCTGGGTCATGTCGGTGCCCTGCACGTACAGGATTTCCGTGCCGGGAACCTTCGTCTTGACACCGGCGCAGCGGGCCTCGAGGGCCACATTGCCCTGTTCCTGGATCACGCAGATGGGGTGCTTCACGCCGTCGGCGGCAAGCCGGGTTCCGACGGCGGCACCGGCAATGTTTTCATCCGAGCCAAAGTGGGTGAAGGCGCCGACGCTCTTGAACACGTCCTCCCCGGAGTTGAGGCTGACCACGGGAATCCCGGCTGCCTCAGCCTTCTTCAGCACATCCTTGAGTGCGTCGGGCTTGGCCAGTGTCACGGCGATGCCGGCCACTTTCTGGTCGATGGCCTGCTGGACCAGCTGGGCCTGCCGTCCGCCGTCGGGATCGGAAGTGTAGAGCAGGGTGACGTTGTCCTTGGTCGCCGCCTCCTGGGCACCCTTGCGGACAATGTCCCAGAAAGTGTCGCCGGGGGCCGCGTGGGTGATCAGGGCAATCTTGATGTTCGGCGTGGTGGCAACCTGCCCGCCGCCTCCGCTGCCGGCGGTCTCGGCGGGCCGGCCGCCGGTGCTCGAACAGGCGCTCAGTGCGAGCATGGGAACCACAGTGGCAACTACCGCCAGCTTCCGCCAGGAATACTTCTTCATTTGCAGTCTCCTTACAAATTGCGACTTCGTCCGGAGCATCATTGCCCGGTCCGTAAACTCCGCTACATAGATCATCGTGACGCCCATCACTAAAGTCAAGACTTTGTCCTGACATTAGGATGTTTTTACGTAAAGATGTGACCCAAACGTGATTGTTATGGGTCACATGCCGCGGTCATCCGGAGGGAATGTTAAAGGGCGTGGCCACGCTGAAGGGCGACGGCGTGACCCCGCCCTGCCCGGGCAGCGCACCGTGCGCCTGCATGAAGATCCGTGCGCAGCGCTGCACGTCGGCCCGCAGTTCATGGTGCAGCACGGCATGGAGGCGGCCGGCGCGCAGCAGGGCGGCATTGTCGGCGTTGATGTCGTGGCCGATGAAGGCCTGCAGCTCACGGCCGGCGCCGTCGAACGCGGCCGCGATTCCGGCATTGCCGCCGCCAACGGAGTAGACGGCCGAAAGGAGCGGGTCACCGGCCAGCGCACGGGCAAAGATTGCCTCGGCCGTCGCGTCCAGTCCGTCGCTGCCGGGCAGGTAGGCCACCGCGCGGCCGGGGTCAAGGGCCCGCATGGTGGCGCGGAAGCCCATTTCCCGCTCCTCCTCGCCCCGGAAGAAGTCGCTGCTGACGGCCACAGCCACAGTGCCCGGCCGCCCCCGCATCCACTGGCTCATCAGGTAGGCGGCCGTGGATCCGGCGGAGCGGTTGTCCATGCCCACATAGGCGAGGCGGGCACTGGCCGGCAGGTCCGTCACCAGGGTCACCACAGGTATCCCCCGGGCGGCGACGGCGTCGACGGCCGCCGCGATTTCCGGCAGGTCGGGCGCCTTGAGGATCACGCCATGGCTGCCGCGGCGCGCTATCCGTTCCAGTTCCCGGACGCAGTCCGCCGCATTCCACCTCTCGTGCAGTTGGAACCGGGCCCGGAACACGGCCGGGCGCAGAAACGGCAGCTCGGCCTCCAGCGCCTGGCGCACAGCCTCATGGAACCGCACCGGCGCATCCACCACCACGTCGATCATGAAGTGCCGCCCGGAAAGGGCCAGCTGGGCGCGCTGCCCCTCCAGCTCGCGGACGGCCTGGCGAACCTGGTCCTCGGTGCTGCGGCGCACGCCGGGACGTCCATGAATCACCCTGTCCACCGTGGCGTCACTGACACCGGCCTGGCGGGCGATCTCCCGGACGGTAAATTGATGGGCCATGATGTCCCCTTGCGCGGATGGAGTGATGCTCCCATCATGCCACCGCGTGGACCAGCACTGAGGTAGTTCTGATGGTTTTTTGATGGATTCATGCCTTGCCCGAAGGTGCCGGGAGCCGCCATGCTGGAATCAAGTTCCTGTACGTGACTGGCTCCGCCGCCCGCACCTCACCCTGTTCCACCCACCCGAAAGAGGACAATCCCATGACCACTACCCGCACCGGCCAGGAGTGGCTCAGCGACTCCGATTGCAGCCTGGACGACTTCGCCGCCGTTGTCGGTGAGACCACCCGGCTCGAGGACTACCCCCACGCCGACGCCGTCGAAGGCAACGTCGTGATCTACGGCCCGGGCCTCCACGGCCGCGTGGCGGAGCCGGCCGGGCGGGCCGATGTGCAGGCTGAGCTCATCCGGGCGCTCACCACGGGTCCGGGGATTGTCGTGTTCAAGGGTGCGTTCCCGGACACGGGCGTTGTGGACCGCGCCACGGATTCCTTCCGCCAGCTCATCGCCGCCCAGAAGGCTGCGGGGGCCGGCGGCGGCGACCACTTTGCCAAGCCGGGCGCCAACGACAGGGTCTGGGGGGCGCTGGACAAGCTGGCGCTGGCCCATCCGGACACCTTTGCCGAGTACTACGCCAATGACATCCTCGCCGTGGTTTCGGAAGCCTGGCTGGGGCCGAACTACCAGGTAACATCGCAGGTCAATGTGGTCAACCCCGGCGGCGCGGCACAAACGGCCCACCGCGACTACCACCTGGGCTTCATGTCCGCCGCGGAGGCCGCCCGGTATCCGGCACATGCCCACCAGCTCACCCCGGCGCTGACGCTGCAGGGCGCCGTGGCCCATTGCGACATGCCGCTGGAATCCGGCCCCACACTTTACCTGCCGCATTCCCACAAGTACCGGGCCGGCTACCTGGCATTTCACCGCCCCGAGTTCACTGCCTATTTTGAGGCGAACCGTGTCCAACTGCCGGTGGCCAAGGGCGACGCCGCGTTTTTCAACCCGGCCCTGTTCCACGGCGCCGGCCACAACGTGTCTGCGGATATCCACCGCATGGCCAACCTGCTCCAGGTTTCCTCCGCGTTTGGCCGGGCCATGGAGACGGTGGACCGCACGGCCATGTGCCTTGCCCTCTACCCCGTACTATCCGCGCTCAAATCCGCCGGCACCCCGGAGCGGTCCTTGCGAAATGTCATTGCCGCGTCCGCCGAGGGCTACGGTTTCCCGACCAACCTGGACCTGGACCAGCCGATTGGCGGCCTCGCCCCGGAAACGCAGGCCCAATTCGTGTGGCGGGCGCTGGAATCGGGCCTTCCACCGGCTGATTTTGCGGCCGGGCTCGACGCCGCTGCCACCCGCCGCCGCAGCCTGGCACACTGACGGCTGCTTCCCCCGCGCCAACTGTACGGCCGGGGCTCCTTCGCCCGGCTGTTTGGCCGCATTTTCACCCACGACGGCGGTCCCGCGCCTGCGCGCGCAGGAGGCGCCGCCGTCGTGCCTCACCGGAGGAACCAGCCGGGGATGCCGAAATGGACCATTGAGCCTGAATTATCAGCCTCAATGGTCCATTTCTGCATCCCCCCGGCCAAAGCACGCCCCACCCCGTGAATTCACCCGGCGGCCAGTGCTGGTTAACCCTGCGGCAACGAGGTGACATCCACGCGCTCCTAGTCTGGTGGCGGCGCTCAACGCGCCAGCCTAAAGAAGAAGACCGAATCACTCGATACTTTTCAGGAGCAATCAATGCAGCGCAAAAACACTGCGTTTGCCGCCACATCAGTCGTCCTGGCCTTGGGGGGCGCCTTGTTGGGTGGCGTCACTGCGGCGCAGGCCGCACCGGGGAACGACGGCGGCAGCGGCAACAACGGGGAAATCAAGAATGTCATCTACCTGCTGGGCGACGGCATGGGGCGCACCCACGTCACCGCCGGCCGGGAGCGCTTTTACGGGGCCGCAGGCAAGCTGAACATGGAAACCCTGCCCGCGCACGGCTACGTCAGCACCTACGCCGTGCAGAAGAAGTCCGGCCAGCCCGGCAGCGCCGACTTCGCACTGAACCTGGTCACGGACTCCGCCTCCGCGGCAACCGCGTGGGCCTCAGGCGTCAAGACCTACAACGCGGCGCTCGGGGTGGATGCCAAGGGCACGCTGGTTCCCACCGCTATGGAAATGGCCAAGCAGGCCGGCTACCGCACCGGAAACGTCTCCACGGCGGAAATCACCGACGCCACGCCGGCAGCCCAGATGAGCCATGCACTGGCCCGGGGCTGCCAGGGCCCGGTCTACTCCGCGTCCTCATGCCAGGACACGCAGGTCACCGGCTCCGCACTCCCCACCAGCGACGTGCGCGTCACCCCGATCGCCAAGCAGATTGCGCGCAACGGCACGGCAGACGTGATCCTCGGCGGCGGGCTGAGCCGCTTCGACGCGGCCGATGAAACCGCCCTCAAGGCGCAGGGCTACAGCGTGATCAGCTCCCCCGCCACGCAAATCGCGGCCACCAAGACGGACCTCGCCGCGGCACAGGGCCAGAAGGTGTTTGGCCTGTTCAACTCCGGCAACCTGACGGTGGAAAAGACCAAGCAGGACAACCCGTCCTCGGCCGCGGCACAGGAACCCACCGTGGCCGACATGACAGAAAAGGCCATCAGCCTGCTCAGCACCAAGAACAAGGGCAGCAAGGGCTTCTACCTCCAGGTTGAGGGCGCGCTCATCGACAAGCGCTCCCACGCCAATGACGCCTCCCAGACGCTGGAGGAGATCAAGGCGTTCGACGACGCCGTCAAGGTCGCCCTGGACTTCGCCAAGAAGGACGGCCACACCCTGGTGATTGTCACGGCTGACCACGAATGCGCCGGCTTCAACATCATTGAAAAGGGCAGCTTCACCAACGCCGAGGCCGCCGCACCGCCCACAAACGTGGATGGCGGCAACACCGCAAACAACTCCACGCCCAGCCGGGCCAGCGGCAACGTCAAGGACTCCGCCCGCTCCACCGGCATTGTCAACGGTGCCGGTTCCGCGGATCCGAAGAACTTTGCCCCGGCCACGTTCCGCACCCCGGACGACGGCGCCGCCATCAAGGACGGCTCACCCGACGCCAGCCTGTGGCTGACCTACCTGTCCGGCAACCACACCGGCGCCGACGTGCCGGTCTACTCCTATGGAGCCGGCTCGGAAAAGCTGCAGGGCACGGTGGACAACACCGACCTCTTCGGCCTGGTCACCAAGGCCATGGGCCTGACGAAGTAGCCCACGCCCAAGCTAGTTGGTGGGGCCTGCGGCCGGCCCGCAGGCCCCACCGCCATTTTGAGGAATTTCCATGAAACTGCCCATCCGTTCCATCCTGGCCGCGGGCGCCCTGGCCGCAGCCCTGCTCGGCACCTCTGCGTGCTCGGGGGCCACAGAGACCACAGGGACCACCGCAGGGCACGGCGCCCAGGCAGCGGTGGTAGTGCAAACCTCCTTCCCCGGACTGCCTGCCGCCGCCGGCGAACCAACACTCGCCAGCCTCAAGCAGGCAAGGCCGAAGCCGGGCACAGTGGTGCAGGCCGCAGGCCCCTTTGACGGCCGTTTCACCCTGGACCGGCCCGTCTTGAAGGACGGCGCCGTCACGGGAGCCATCACCGTCACCAGCGATGTCAGCGACCTGCTTGAACTGGAGGTCGTTGCCGGCTTTTACGACAAGGACGGCACACTGCTGGGCACGGGCCGGTTCGTCCACCATGCGGGTGCGGACGGCCACGCCCACTCGGGACCGCCCAGCGAAACCGAGGAATTCAGCGTCAGGGTGCCGAAGGACCTGGCAGACAAGACCGTGTCCGCCGCCGTCGGCGTGCCGGTGCTGGTCAACGAATAGCGCAAAAAAGCGCGGCCGTCACACCGAAAACCGGTGCAGCGGCCGCGCTTTTGCGTGCGGAAGAACTACAGCGCCGCGTAAACCTCGCGCAGCAGCGCAGCGGTCTCGGACGGCGTCTTGCCGACCTTGACGCCGGCAGCCTCGAGGGCTTCCTTCTTGGCCTGGGCCGTGCCCGCGGAGCCGGAGACGATGGCGCCTGCGTGGCCCATGGTCTTGCCCTCGGGCGCGGTGAAGCCTGCAACGTAGCCGACAACCGGCTTGGTGACATGGGCCTTGATGTACTCGGCCGCGCGCTCTTCGGCGTCGCCGCCGATCTCGCCGATCATCACGATGGCCTTGGTCTCCGGGTCCGCCTCGAACGCAGCCAGGGCGTCGATGTGGGTGGTGCCGATGACGGGGTCGCCGCCGATGCCGATCGCGGAGGAGAAGCCCAGGTCGCGCAGTTCGTACATCATCTGGTAGGTCAGCGTGCCGGACTTGGAGACCAGGCCGATGGGGCCCTTGCCGGTGATGTTGTTCGGCGTGATGCCGACCAGCGCCTCGCCGGGGGTGATGATGCCGGGGCAGTTCGGCCCTATGATCCGGGTGACCTGCTTGCCGTCGGCGTCAACCTTGGACTGGGCGAGGGCCCAGAACTCGGCGGAATCCTGCACGGGCACGCCTTCGGTGATGACAACCACCAGCGGCACGGAGGCCTCGATGGCCTCAACCACGGCGTCCTTGGTGAACGCCGGGGGGACGAACACGATCGAGACGTCGGCGCCGGTCTCGGCAACCGCTTCCTTCACGGTGCCGTACACGGGCAGCTCGACGGCGCCGTGGACCACGGTGGTGCCGGCCTTGCGTGCGTTCACTCCGCCCACAACCTGGGTGCCGGCCTTGAGCATCAGGGCGGTGTGCTTGGTGCCTTCGCCGCCGGTGATGCCCTGGACGATGACCTTTGAATCTTTGTTCAAGAAGATAGACATAAGTTTCTAAACCTCTACTTTGCAGCGTGGGCGAGTTCGGCGGCCTTGTCGGCGCCCTCGTCCATCGTGGCGGCCAGGGTGACCAGCGGGTGGTTGGCGTCGTTGAGGATGCGGCGGCCCTCTTCAACGTTGTTGCCGTCGAGGCGGACCACCAGCGGCTTGTTGGCGGCGGAGCCCAGCTCGGCGAGTGCGCCGACAATGCCCTTGGCAACAGCGTCGCAGGCGGTGATGCCGCCGAAGACGTTCACAAAAACGCTCTTGACCTGGGGGTCGTTGAGGATGACGTCCAGGCCGTTGGCCATGACCTCGGCGGAGGCTCCACCGCCAATGTCCAGGAAGTTGGCGGGCTTGACGCCGCCGTGGTTTTCGCCTGCGTAGGCCACAACGTCCAGCGTGGACATGACCAGGCCGGCGCCGTTGCCGATGACGCCAACTTCGCCGTCGAGCTTGACGTAGTTCAGGCCGGCGGCCTTGGCCTTGGCTTCGAGCGGGTCGGCCGAGGCGGCGTCTTCCAGCTCGGCGTGGTGGGGGTTGCGGAAGTCGGCGTTCTCGTCGATCGAGACCTTGCCGTCCAGGGCCACAATGTCGCCGGCTCCGGTGCGGACCAGCGGGTTGACCTCTACCAGGGTGGCGTCTTCCTTCTTGAAGACGTCCCACAGCTTCAGGATGGCAGCGGCCACCTTCGGGGCGATTTCGGCGGGGAAGCCGGCAGTGGCGACAATTTCGTCAGCCTTGGCTGCATCGATGCCGACGGCGGGGTCAACGGCCACGCGGGCCAGGGCCTCGGGGCGCTCCACGGCCAGTTCCTCGATCTCCATGCCGCCTTCCACCGAGCACATGGCCAGGTAGTTGCGGTTGGCGCGGTCCAGCAGCACCGAGAAGTAGAACTCCTCGGCGATGTCGGCACCCTGGGCGATCATGACCGTGTTGACGGTGTGGCCCTTGATGTCCATGCCGAGAATGGCTGAAGCGTGCTCGAACGCCTCGTCAGCGGTCTTGGCTACCTTGACGCCGCCGGCCTTGCCGCGGCCACCGACCTTCACCTGCGCCTTGACGACGGTCACGCCGCCAATTTTTTCGGCTGCTGCCTTTGCTTCTTCAGGGGTGTGCGCCACGATGCCGGCCAACACGGGAACGCCGTGAGCCTCAAACATGTCGCGCGCCTGGTATTCAAACAGGTCCACGGGTTTGTGTCCTTCTACGTCGAAGTAGTGATCTTTAAAGGGATCGAAACCCCGTTCACACACTACCGCCTTGCCGCGCAAGCACATATTTGTTCATGGCACCACCGCCTATCGCGGTTATTCCGCTCACATATCACCGTTGCGCGCTTGTTCCAGGCACGACGCCGGAGCCCGGGCCGGGTGCCTCAGCCCGCCGGTGCGGTGGTTGGCTTGGGCGGGGCAGCCGTGGCAGCCGCGTGGCCGGGTCCAAACAGGCTGTATTTTTGGGCCGCAACAAAGAAGCCCAGCCCGCTGGACAGATTCGCGCAGGCAACGCCGTCGTCCATGGGGGCACAGCGGTAGCCCTGCGCTTCCATGGCGGCGCCGTCGGCCAGGACGGGGAGCTGGGCCATGGCGTCGCTGACTGTGCCCGCCGGGCCGAAGGCGGCCTCAACGGCCGTCACCCCGGCGCGGCAACTGCCGTAGCTGACCTTGTCCGGGGCCAGGAGCGCGGTCCCGCCGAGGTAGCCCTTGAACGTGCCGGCGCAGGTGTCCTGCACGTCAGCCTGGGCGGGTTCCGGGTAGTTGGCCAGTTCGCAATTCACCACGGGAATGAGGGGGCTGGCGGCGTTGGCGCTGTCGGAGAAGTTGTTGGGTTCCCATGGCTGGTTCAGGTTTCCGTTGCGGGAGGACGTAAAAACACACGCCACATTGCGCGATTCCGTCACAAACTGGGGCAGCTCCGTGGCCGCTGCGGTGTCCGTGGGCTTGGCCACGGGCGTTGCCTTGAGCCGGTCAAGGTAGCTGTGCGGCCCGGATGGCGCAACAGCAGCCGTGGTGGGCGATCCCGTGGGAATGCTGATGCAGCCGGACAGGGCCAGGCACATGAAGGCGCCCAGCAGCGCGGCAGGCGTGGCTGCCCGGACCCGGGCGCGTGCCGCGAATCGCCCCGATGGCCGCGTCCGGCCGGCGCCTGCGCCGCTCAGGATTCCACCTTCGTCAGCGGCGCATACCGGAGCAGGAGCCGTTTTTCGCCGATGCTGAACAGCACCGTGGCGACAGTCTTGTCCCCGGCGCCCTGCACTGCCACCACGGAGCCTTCGCCGAAGGAGGTGTGGTTGACCCTGTCCCCCACTGTGACGGAGATGACTTCCTTTTGCGGCTGGACGCGGCCGGCGGCGGCGCGGGCTGAAATGCTCGGCGGCAGCTGCCCCGTGTCCCGGCCGCCCACGGCCGTCCCGGCACCCCAGGAGGAGCCCGAGTAGCGGCTGCTGCCAAAGCCCCCGGCAACGGGCGCCACGCGGGATGTCCCTTCACGCTTCCACTCAATCAGCTCCGCCGGAACCTCCTCGATGAACTGGCTGGCCGGGTTGAACTGGCTCTGCCCCCACAGGCTGCGCATCTCGGAGCGCGTCAGGTAGAGCCGCTCCCGGGCCCTGGTGAGGCCCACATAGGCCAGGCGCCGTTCTTCGGCGAGTTCCTTCGGGTCCGTGGCGGAGCGGGCGTGCGGGAACAGTCCGTGCTCCATGCCGGTCAGGAACACGACGGGGAATTCGAGCCCCTTGGCCGTGTGCAGCGTCATCAGCGTGACCACGCCCAGCCTCTTGGCCTCCGCCACGGCTGCCGCGGCCTCCGCCTCGGAACCGCCCGGCGCGTCCGGGATCTGGTCGGCGTCCGCCACCAGGGACACCTGCTCCAGGAAGGCCCCCAAGGTTCCCTCCGGGTTGTCCTTCTCAAACTCCCGCACGACGGCGACCAGCTCGGCCAGGTTCTCCACGCGCGACTCATCCTGGGTGTCCGTTGAGGAACGCAGGGCCGCCAGGTAGCCGGACTGCTCCAGCACGGCCTCCAGCGAGGTGGCCGGTCCGGCCGTGGCAGCCACTTCGCCCAAATCCGCCATCATTTTGGCAAACGCGTTCACTGCGTTGAGTGAGCGGGAGGCAATGCCGGGGGCCTCCTCCGCCCGGGCCAAGGCGGCGGAGAAGGAGATCCGTTCGCGCTCGGCCAGGGCCGCGACTGCGCCTTCGGCCCTGTCGCCGATGCCGCGCTTGGGCTCGTTGAGAATCCTGCGCAGATTGACGTCGTCGTCCGGGTTGACCAGGGCACGCAGGTAGGCCAGCGCGTCCTTGATTTCCTTACGCTCGTAGAAGCGGGTGCCGCCCACCACCCGGTAGGGCAGGCCCACGCGGACCAGGATGTCCTCAATGGCACGCGACTGGGCGTTGGTGCGGTAAAAAATGGCCACATCCCCCGGCCGGAGGTCGGTTTCATCCTGCAGGCGGTCAATCTCCTGCGCAATGAAGCGTGCTTCCTCGTGTTCGGATTCAGCCACGTAGCCGATGATCTTTTCGCCGTCGCCCTCCGCCGTCCACAACCGCTTTTCCCGGCGGTTGGGGTTGCGTGAGATCACCGCATTGGCGGCGCTGAGGATGTTCTGCGTGGAGCGGTAGTTTTGCTCCAGCTTGATGGTGGCGGCGTTGGGGTAGTCCTTTTCAAATTCCACAATGTTGCGGATGTCCGCCCCGCGGAAGGCGTAGATGGACTGGTCCGAATCGCCCACCACAGTTAGCTCAGCGGGTTCAAGCCCGGTGGAGTCCGGGACCCCCACGACCTCCTTCACCAGCGCATATTGGGCATGGTTGGTGTCCTGGTATTCGTCCACCAGCACGTGGCGGAAGCGGCGCCGGTAGGACTCGGCCACCCCCGGGAAGGCCCGGAACATGTACACCACCTGCGCAATGAGGTCGTCAAAGTCCATGGCGTTGGCCTGGCGCAGGCGCTGGGTGTACCCCTTGTAGACCTCGGCCACTGCGGCGGCGAAGGGGTCCTTGAAGTTGGTGTTCATGGAGTTTTCATCGTCGTCGATGAGCTCATTTTTCAGCGCCGAAATCTTGTGCATGATGGCCTTGGGCGCAAACTTCTTCGGGTCCAGGTCCAGCCCCTTGGCCACCAGGGTGATCAGCCGGAGGGAATCGGCGGAGTCGTAGATGGAGAAATTGGTGTTCAGCCCGATGGTCTTGGCCTCGCGGCGCAAAATTCGCACGCAGGAGGAGTGGAAGGTGGAAATCCACATGGACTTGGCGGCGTCGCCAATGAGCGCGTGGATGCGTTCGCGCATCTCGGCCGCGGCCTTGTTGGTGAACGTGATGGCCAGGATTTCCCCGGGATGGGCCCGGCCGGTGGCCAGCAGGTAGGCGATGCGATGGCTGAGCACGCGGGTCTTGCCCGAACCGGCCCCGGCAACGATCAACAGGGGCCCGCCGGCATGGATCACGGCGGCCTCCTGCTGGGGATTCATGCCCTTGAGCAGGCCGTCGGGGTCCGGCCAGCGCCGCTGCGGGGCAGTCTCCTGGCGTTCCCAGGCCGGCGGGGCGGCCGTGAACTCCGGCATGTCAGAGCCGGGGTCTTCCTGGTCAAAGGGCTGCCACGCGGGCAGCCCGGCACCTGCGCCGGGGGTTGGCTTGGGCTTTTGGGGGTAAGGGTCAAACAACATGTCCATGGTGGAATCAAGTCTAGTTCGCCGGGCCGACACCGGGGGCGGGCGGGCTGCTGCTGTGGACAACGCTGCGGATTTACTCCCGTTCCAGGCCGCCCGGCCCCAGGCTGCCGCTTTCCAGCGCCGCCCGAATGGCCCGGACGCCCTCCGCCGGCCCGGCCACAAACCAGTCCAGACCGTTGACCGGCACGACGGCGGTGTCCCCGCCGGCCGCGCGCACGATCCCCTTCCCGGGGAGCCAGTCCCAGGCGGGGCAGCTGTGCTGGAACCAGACGCCCAGTTCCGCCTGCGCCACGCGGCCCAGGTCACAGGACCCGGATCCGAACATGCGCAGGGTTGCCGGCAGCTGGGCGGCCCGCTGCCACGGAGTGCCTGCCTGGGGCTCGCCAAGCCATTTGGGGTGGATGTACGTGCCGGCGGAGAGCTGGCCAATGTGGCGGCGCGAATCCACGGCTATCGGCGCCCCATTCAAGGTGGCCGGCTGCCCGGACCCGCCCAGCCACAGCCTGTCCTCCTGCGGCTGAAAGATGGCGCCCAGCAGCACGTCCGCGTCACCCAGCGGGGACCCGGCCACCGCCCCGGTGACGGGGGCACTTGCCGGTGCGCCGCCGTCGTGCGCGTATATGGCCAGCGCCAGGGCTGAGCACCAGTAGGAGGAGCCGCTGTAAAAGTTGTAGGTGCCGTCAACCGGGTCGATGACCCAGCTGCGGCCGCTGTTCCCGCTGAATCCGGCGCCCTCCTCGCCGACGATCGAGTCGGCCGGACGGCAGTGGCGCAACTGCTCAAATATGTAGCTTTCCGCGGCCAGGTCCGCGGCGGTGACGACGTCGGCAACATTGGTTTTTTCCGCCGCCGTCCCGCGCAGTTCCTCAAGGCCGCGTTGCCGCATGGCCAGCGCCAGGGCACCCGCGTTGCGCACCAGGGCTGCGGCGAGATCGGCGTCGTTCAGGCTGGGGTCCAGGTTGGCGGGCATGGTGGTGGGCATGGTCCCAGCCTATTCCGTGGGGTCCGCGGATCTGCGCCATAATGGGTTCATGGCTAAAACACCTGCCCAGCGCGCCGCCCTGTACGGCCCGCAGGCAACTCCCCCGCGCGCCGGCGTGGTCAATTCCAGCACTGCCCGCTCACCGCAGAAGGCACAGGGCAACGCCAATTTGATCCTGATTGCCGGCTCCGTGGCAAGCCTGTTCCTCTTTTGGTACTTCCACCTGCTGACGCTCATCCAAATGACGGATCTTTCCGGCGGCCTGGCCATGCCCGATTCCATGGTGTTCGGCTTCGGCAGCGCCCATGTTGAGGCACTGCGCGCGGCCATGAATTCCGACGCCCTGGGCCAGCTGCAGTTTGTCCACAAGACGGCCGGCATGCTGTTCCCGTTGGTCTTTGGGCTCTCTGCCGTGACGCTGATCGCCATGAACGTGGCCAAAAAGTCCCTCCGGTGGGTGCTGTGGGCCTTTCCTGTGCTCTTCGCCGGGATCCAGATCTGGGCCAATGTGGCCATCGACAACATGCTGGGCGGTGCCAAGCTCGACGCCGGTTTGGTCACCCTGGCCTCGGTGCTGGTGGTTGCGTCGTGGTCGCTGCTGGTGCTGTCCCTGGCCGGACTTGGCGTGGCCTTGTTCCTGGGGCGCCGGCGCAGGCGGGTGCCGCCGAAGTCCCCCGCGTCCTGACGTTTCCCTTTGTTTTCGTCTCCGTTTTCGTCTCCGTTTTCGTCTCTCGGCCGCGCGGTTTTTTGCTTGATAAGGCATTCCGCTAGGCTGGAGGACGCGCCTCTGTAGTCCAATGGATAAGACGGCCCTCTCCTAAAGGGCAAATCCGGGTTCGATCCCCGGCGGGGGCACTTTTTTTATTTCCCCTACCTGTCGGCGGCCGGGCCGGGGCATTCGCTTCGATTCAAGGTTTGCTTCATGGGCACTGGCATGGGTTCGGGCACGGGGCCTGCTGCGGGTGCCGGTTCCGGGCGCGGTGTGGCCGCGTCCGTCACGGCGTCGGCTCTTTTCGCCGTCATCTTTCTGATTGCCGGATCCCTGCCGGGCTGGGGCTCGGGGGAAATCTTTGGCTGGCGCGTGGTGCTGACGCTGGCCACGCTTGCGCTGGTCCTGCCGTTTGTGGCCTGGGGGCGCGCGGAAATCCGGTCCATGCTGCTGCGGGTCCGCCGCCGCCCGGTCCTGCTGCTTCCCGGCGCCTGCGCGGCCGCCATAGTGGGCGTGCAGCTGTGGCTTTTCATGTGGGCGCCGCTGAACGGCATGGCGCTTTCCGTGGCGTTTGGGTACTTCCTGCTGCCGCTGACAATGGTGGTGTCGGGCAGGCTGTTCTTCCGCGACAGGCTGAGCCTCCTGCGGAAGCTCGCCGTGGCTGCCGCGGCCGTTGGCGTGCTGCACCAGTCCCTGTCCGGCGGCCTGGCCTGGCCCACCCTGGTGGTGTGCCTGGGGTACCCCGTTTATTTCGTGTTGCGGCGCAAGGCCGGGTTCGACCACCTTGGTGCGTTTGCCGCCGAACTCGCGGTGCTGCTGCCCGTTGGGGTGCTTGCCATTGCTGGCGGTCCGCACGGCCTCTACGGGGCCGCCGGCATCCCCGGTGGATCGGCCTGGGCCTCCGGACTCGTGGCTGTCTGGGCCATCGGGGTGCTGGGCGGAGTGGCCATGGTGCTGTACCTGCTGGCCAGCAAGTGGCTTCCGCTCTCATTGTTTGGGCTGCTCGGTTATGTGGAGCCAGTGCTGCTGGTGGGCGTCTCCGTGCTGGTGGGCGCGGCGCTGGGGTGGTCGGCCCTCTTGACGTACGGGCCCAT